>JAMCWI010000150.1 GCA_023481335.1 Bacillota bacterium
CGGGATGGAGAAAGCTTTAGCCATAGCGAAGAAAGATTACTTTTGGTTGAAAAATAAAGCTGTAAAAAATAGCTTTGCATACAGCGAAGATGAGAAATTATTTTCTGTCAACCCGACGAATTACCCGGACGCAAGTACAGGAAGCACTATTGAAAATGTATGGGTAATAAAAACCGGTGAAGATATATTCGGCAATAAAGCAAATCTAAGAATAGAGTCTACGGGAAAGTCATTGCAAAACAAAAAAACTATTGTTGTTGACGCGAAAATCAGCTGCGCATATCCTGAATTTTTATTTAGTGGGATCCGGACAAACGTAATCTCAATAAATCCTAAGGAATATGGCGAAAACCTTGAAATATATATGTATGTTGGACAAGAAGGTCTAAAAATTCCGAACGGTTCAAAAGTAACCGGAAATATCTATTGTGATGGTGAGGTAAAATTTGAAGGTGGATACTCAGATATACATACAAAAATGTCAGGAAATATTTATGCCACAGGAAACGTAATTCTTGGAAACCACACCCAACTCAATGGGGACATAAATATTGACAACTTGCGCACTGTAACATTTGGGAGTGAAGTATCGTTCACAGGTTTAATTAATGTGTTTGACCAATCCTCACTGTCTCAAAAAATGCTGCCGCCGATTCCTGATCTGTTAAGTGAAGACCGCCTGATTTGGTATAAAGAAAACGCAGATTTCAATTCGCTTCCTGCAAAAAACGCATATGATACATATCAACTTAAAAACGGCATCTATTACATCGAAGGCAATCTTACGCTTTCCGGATACTATACAGGGCAGGCAGTACTAATTGTGAATGGAAGCGTAAATATAAACTCGGACCTAAAGAGAGTGAAGGCATCAACTATGGACCCGTTAAATGAGCCCGTTGACTGTTTGGTTGTTATGGCGACCGGGACGGTTGAAACGGAATCGCCATCCCGGTATTTTGAAGGCTATATTTACTCCAGCAAATGTTTTAGCAATAAAAATAATACAGCAATGACAGGAGGCATTATTGCTCCAAAAATTGAACAACCGGATAGTTGCATCTTCCATTTTCAAGATGACCATGACATGCTTAAAGCTTATCAAAAAACCCTGACCGGCAGTACAAATGTTATCAAGCTGATTAAATGGGTTAACAGGTATCCTAATTTTTAAAAGGATTGACTCTAATGAAGAATATAATAAAAAGAATTTTACCCAGAAAATACCACTTTATGGGTATCGATATAGGTGTTTGTGAGATCAAAGAGGCAGAAATAAAAATTATTGACAGTAAGCCGGAAGTAATTTCCCTTAAACGGTATCCTGCTCCGGCGGACGTTTGGGCTGATCAGTTTGATGAAGAAAGACTTGTCCAATCATTAAAAGATATCGCCAACTCACGATTAAAGGAAGTTGTTACCTGTATCGGCGGTGAGAAAGTGATCAGCCGCATTGTGCGCCTGCCGAAAATGAGTGACAAAGAACTTATTTCTGCGGCAAAGTTCGAAATTGCCAAGTTCGTAACAATTCCTGAAGATCAGTTGATTATCAGGCATATCTGTCTGGAGAACAATAATGGCGCCTGGGGAAAAGGCCTGAAATCAAAAAATACCTCATCACGGTCTGTAGATACCCGGGAAAAGGACGGCAGCCGGTCTGAGGGGCAGAAAGTATTGCTGCTGTCTGTGCCTGTTGCGACGATTTACCAGTACTACAGCATTTTTTCCCGCGCCGGACTGACAGTGTCGGCAATCGACTTAAAATCCTTTGCCCTGTGGCGCGTTTTTGGAAAGCTCGTTCAGGGCGCCGTGGCTATTGCGGACATAGGGGAAAAAACCTCGCAATTAATTGTGGTAAAAAACGGGCTTATAGATTTTATCCGCATGCTGGCTACCGGTGGTGATGTTTTTTCTTCATTTGTTACGAACGCATGTGGGATTGAAATTGAAGAGGCCGGGCAGATGGTGAATGAGGCGGCAATATCATTGGAAAACAGCGGCAATTGTCGGGCTGAGGCGTACATTAATGATGTTATGCGTGAGGACTTATTGCATGAGGGTATGCGGGAGATAAGCAAAGAGATTCACCTGTCGCTGAGCTATTACTCGGCCCAGGAGAACACCCCCGTAGAAAAATTGATTTTAACAGGCGGCGCCTGCAAAATGAAAGGGTTGACAGCTTTTTTGGAGGATGTCCTGGGCATTCCGGTTGAAATCGGGATCCCGGACGTTAATTTTGCCGGAAACGTGTCCTTTGATCCCGTATTTTCAGTCGCTATCGGCCTGGCTTTAAGAGAGGTTACCTGATGATTTATAAAGTAAACCTGCTGCCCGCCAGGCTGCAGCGTGAGGGAATAATTGACTTTCGCCGCCTGCTGGCGGTTGGAGGGATAACCTTGCTCTCGGCTGTTGCCCTGGGCAGTTACGGTATTTTTATACTTAATTTATTCAGTATTAACAGCGAACTCAAAGAGACCCGGCAGCAGGTAGACTCTTTGGCGCCGGTGGTCGCCCGGGTGGAAGCAATGAGCAGGGAGAGAAAAGAACTGGAATCCACCCTGGAAGAATATAATTTAGTTCTAAATAAACATACAGCATGGTTAGACCTGCTCTATGCCCTGGGCGACATTACCCCGGTTGATTTATGGATCGTTGATATGGAAATTATTAACATGACAGATGAAAATAAAGCTGCCGGTTACCTCCACCCGCCGCCAAAGGAAGGCGAAAAAGTGAAAGAGGCCAATTCCATCCAGACTTTGTCCCGCACGAACATAGTTACATTCAGCGGATACTCCCGGACGGTTCCTTCCATTGGTATATTTATTAATTATCTCTATAAATTGCGATATTTTAAAGAAATAAAGCTAAAAAGCGTCAGCGACGAGACAGACGGTTATAATTTTAAAATAAATGCTATAATAAGGGAAGATCTGTAATGCTGAAAAGAATGAGCCAAAGGGAAAAATATCTCCTGATCCTCCTCATGTCAGTAGTTGTGCTGGGTTGTTTTTACTTTTTTTATTTGACACCGCAGATGCGGGTCTACGCCCGGATTAAAAGTGAACTCTCCAATGAGAAGCAGAAATTGATTAAAGCGCAGTCAAGCGCAAATTCCCTTAAAAAAGAAAATGATAAAATAAACAAGTTAAAGAATGAAGTAAAATCCACGGGTAAAAAATTTGCTGTTCAAATGACAGACGGTTCGGATATTATATTTTTGGGGATAAAGTCCGCCTCTCAAGATATCCATATAAAATATATAGAACCGGGAGAGATAAAGGAAAACAAGTATTTATTGGAACTACCTGTTAAAATGACTTTACAGGGAAATTACCTTAGCCTCCTGGAATTCATTAAAAGCTTAGATAAACACTCAGAAAACCTTATTAACCTGGCCGAAATCAGAAGCTTAAAAATTGAGTCTTTAAAGACGGATTCCTCAGATTTTTCCCATGGCTCTGATTACTCCGAAGCGCCTTCAAACGGGATGGTCACGGCTACTTTGAACCTGGTGATATATTCTGCCAGGACGCCGGACGAGAGGTTGCAACTGGAGCAAATTTCGCAATGGCTGGTTGGGCGGTACGACATTTTCCGGCCGGCTGTTATGATTGCCCCGATCCCGGAAATGGCCGGACATCTGCACGCTTCATCGGAAGGTACTGTCACCCGGGACACGACCGGTCACCAGGCGGCCTCCGGTGTGCAAACGGGAAGTGCCGTAAAAACAGCCGGGCCGGGCGGTTCAGGCTATGCGCGGCCGGGAATATCGGCCCAGTGAGCGCGGGCAAATCAACCAACTCAGCCTGCACAGCAATAAACGGGTTTTCTTCCGGGGAAATAGCCAAATATTTAAATTTTTACCCTGTTGGATTTGAGGTCCGTATTTTTTTGAATCGAAGACAACAAAAATTGGAATAATAGCTACACAAGGGGTGGTAGTTTTTGGTTGATAAAGTGCTGCTAAAAGAAGTCCTGGACGCGGCTACCGCTAGTGGGGGTGACTTTGCAGATATTTTTGTCGAAGAGAAAAGTACTACCTGGATAGGTTGCGAGGCCGGCAAAATTGAGCGCGTGCAGTCGGGTGTAGACGCCGGCGCCGGGATCCGGGTTATCTCCGGAGATGCGACAGCTTACGCCTATACCAATGACCTGTCCAGCCAGGGACTTCGTGAAGCCGCAAAGGTTGTCAGCCATGCCGCAATCGGCGGTAAAAGCGGGGTAAACCTGGATTTGACCGGGGTTAAACCTCTGGTCGATTTTAATTTCCTGGAAAGGCCAGAACATGTTTCCACCGAAAAAAAGGCTGATCTTGTGCAGACTGCAGACCGCGCCGCCCGGGCGGCAGGTGGGGATCAGATAAAACAGGTTATTGTCAGTTACGGTGATGCAGTGCAGAAAGTGATTATCGCCAATAGCGACGGTAATTACGTTGAGGACGAACGCATCCGCACCCGTTTCATGGTGCAGGCGGTAGCAGCCTCGGGCGCGGTTATCCAAACCGGCTACGAGGCGGTCGGCAGCCTTTGTGGTTTCGAGTTGTTTAATAATAACCCGCCGGAGCAGGTTGCGGAAGAGGCGGCTCGCCGTGCGGTGCAAATGCTGTCAGCCAGTCCGGCTCCGGCGGGCAGGATGCCGGTTGTGATGGCCGGAGAAGCGGGAGGCACGATGGTGCATGAGGCATGCGGACACGGCCTGGAGGCTGACCTGGTGCAAAAGGGTTTGTCGGTTTACGGCGGTAAAAAGGGCCAGATAGTGGCTTCTAATGAGGTCACTGTGATTGATGACGCCACCCTGCCGGACCGTTACGGGTCTTACCGGTTTGACGACGAGGGGGTGCCGGCGCGCGAGGTTGTTTTAATCAAGGAGGGTGAGCTGGTAAATTTTATGTACGACCGCCTGTCCGCCAGCAAGGAAAAAATGGTCTCGAACGGCCACGGGCGCAGGGAATCTTACCAGCACAAGCCGATCCCCAGGATGGGCAATACCTATATTGCACCGGGTAAAATTGACCCGGAAAAAATAATTCGTGAGACCAGAGAAGGTCTCCTTGTGAAAAAAATGGGGGGCGGCCAGGTAAACACAACTACCGGCGACTTTGTTTTCGATGTGGCTGAGGGCTACCTTATAAAAGACGGGGAAATCGGGCCCCTGGTCAGGGGGGCTACCTTGACCGGAAACGGCCCCCAGGTGCTGAGTATTGTCGAGATGGTAGGCAGTGACCTGGGATTCACCATCGGCACCTGCGGCAAAGAAGGTCAGGGGGTTCCGGTAAGTGATGCCCAGCCCACTATGGCCATCAAGGAAATGATCGTGGGTGGGACTTCTCAGGCAGCCGTTTCCCCTAACGGTAAAATCAGAAGGTTATAAGTGCTGAGAAAAATAGCAGTAAAAGACAATTTTAAATTTCGTTTCTTTACCGGTTTTGATAGAAATATGTAAATCTATCTTTATATCATAAGCTGTTTTAAGGCAGCAGTTTTTTTATGAAAACTCTTGATAAGCGCTGTTTTATGGGCATGTTTTTATACACAACTTCTTATACACGGGCATATGTTGAGTTTAGAAAAAAATTTAAATGTGGAGGTTCTCGCTATTTTTACAGGGGGTACAGATAATGAAAATCGGAGATATAGTAACCAGAAGGGTATGCGGGGAGGACGCGCAGTTCTGTGTTATTGGCATGTATACTAACCTGTCAACGGGTGAGAGGGTGGCAATCCTGGCACTGTTGGACCCGACCAGGATTGTGGAGGCTTCTGTTCAGGAACTGGCGCCCGTTTCGATTAAAGCTCTTTTTTCAATGACTAACAATGTTTTTTTACACTGAAGCTGCCTAATTATAAAGGCAGTTTTTTTACTATAACAAAAAGGAATAGTTTGGGTCATCTTGAATTATACTGATTGGAATAGTTGAAAGGGGTAATTATTTCAAATGGCAAATAGAGACCCTTTACGCGATATCGCTGAAATAGCCATAATGCGTTCCAGGAATTTCGGGGCCGATATGGCCGAGGCTTATATTAGCAGTAATAAAGAGCTTTCCATTGATGTAAGGGAAGGCCGGGTCGAAACACTAAAACTGGCTGAAGAGCGTGGTTTGAGCGTCAGGGTTATGCTTGAAGGGAAAACAGGTTTTGCCTTCAGCACTGATTTAAGCCCGGCAGGGGCGGAAGAAGTCGCAAGACACGCTCTGTTCAACTGTAAAAGTACTGCCGTGGACCCGTACAACAGGCTGCCTTCACCTGGCGGCCTGTACCCGGGGCTTGAACTTTACGATCCGGATATCCACAAAGCAACCGTCGAAGAAAAGATTGCGTTGGCTAAAGCCATGGAAGAATCCGCCAGGGCTTTCGATCCGCGCGTTAAAGTTATCGAAAGCTCCACCTACCAGGATGGTGAGATCCTGGTCACGCTGGTCAACAGCCTTGGTATAGATTCAACCTACCGTGGCGCTTACTGTGGTATTTACCTTGCCCTGGCGGCAGGCGAGGGAGAAGAAAGCCAGACGGGTTTTGCCATGGACTTTGGATTGAAGTACAAACCCCTGAATCCTGCCATGACCGGCCAGGAGGCGGCACGCAGGGCAGTCCGTATGCTTGGCGCGGGGCCTGTCAAAACAAGGCGCACCGACATTGTCCTGGAGCCTTACGTGGCCACCGGATTTCTGGGTATAATCGGCCCCGCCCTAACCGGGGAGGCGGTACAAAAAGGAAGGTCCCTCTTTGCCGGTAAAACCGGCGCCCGTGTCGCTTCGGAAAAAATCACTATTATTGATGACGGCGCAAAAGCTGACGGGATTGCATCCGCCCCGTTTGACGGGGAAGGAGTGGCCACCGGCCGGACGGTGCTGGTAAGGGACGGAGTACTGCAGGGGTTTTTGCACAACACATACACAGCGGCCAGGGAAGGAGTGCAGTCAACCGGCAACGGCGTGCGGGGCACTTTTAAGAGCGCGCCGGAGGTAGGCTTCACCAACTTGTATATTAAAGCCGGGGATAAACACCCGCAGGAAATAATCAAAGAAATGGAATCCGGATTATACATCACTGAAGTAATGGGTATGCACACCGCCAATCCTATTTCCGGCGACTTTTCCGTAGGAGTGGCAGGACTTTTGATAGAAAAGGGAGAGTTGTCCAGGCCGGTGCGGGGTGCGGCTATGGGAGGTAATATTCTGGATTTTTTAAAGAAAATTGATGGTGTGGGGAATGACTTGCTTTTTTACGGCGGCAAGGGCTCACCGACCTTGCGGATAACCGGAATGACCATCAGCGGCCAGTAGAGATAAAAAGGCGGGGATCACCCCGCCTTACTTGTTATAAGCCCGGGTGTGTCTTTAATCTTTACGGTTGTTAACGAAATATGGTAAAATTATTTAGTTGTGCCGACCCTTAGCAGTGAGGTGTTATTATGAAAATTCTTGTCTTAAACGGCCCGAACCTTAACCTGCTGGGCAGGCGCGAGCCTTCAGTATACGGCAGCGCCACTCTTGAAGAAATCAATATAAAGCTCAGTGCCCTTGCCGGGGAACTCGGAGTTACTGTTGATTGCCGCCAGTCCAACAGCGAAGGGGATCTGGTCGACTGGCTGCAGGAAGCCCCGGAACGGTTTGACGCGGTAATCATCAACCCGGGCGCGTATACACATTACAGCTTGGCCCTTCGCGACGCAATATCCGCTGTAGGAATTCCCGTGATTGAAATTCACATCTCCAATATTTATGCCAGGGAGGCCTTCCGCAGCCATTCAGTGATTGCCCCGGTGGCAGCGGGTCAAATTAGCGGGCTGGGACCTTACGGTTATCTTTTGGCCCTGCGCGCCGCTGTGGATATGGTAACAGGGGAAGGGCGCCCATGAGGGAGAGAGTGGCAAAGCTGCGGCGTTATTTGGCCGGGGCCGGGATTAAAGCATTTTTCGTAACATCGCCGGAAAATAGGTTTTATATTAGTGGTTTTTCCGGTTCGGCGGGGTCGCTATTATTCGTTGGTGACAAGTCTTACTTATTTGTTGATTTCCGCTATGCCATTCAGGCTGCCCAGGAAACTGAAGGATATGAAATTGTAGAAATTCCCAGCCAGGATTATGTAAAATTAGAAGAGATAATTAGAGAAAATAATATTTCGTCAATGGCCTTTGAAAGTGATCAGCTTGCCGTAAGCCAGTACCGGGAAATGCAGGATAAGCTTTACCGGCTTGAACTAAAACCAGTTAGCGGCATTATCGAAACTATGCGGATGAACAAGGACGATTTAGAAATTGCAGCTATCGACGAGGCGGTAGAACTTTCCGACAAGGCTCTCGCAGATATTTTACCCCTCTTGCGGCCAGGGGCGAAAGAGCGGAATGTGGCCCTGGAACTAGAATACGTAATGCGCCGGTACGGCGCCGAGCGCGCTGCTTTTAATATAATTGTCGCCTCGGGACCCCGGGCGGCGCTGCCCCATGGAGTGGCATCGGACCGGCTGATGCAGGAGGGAGACCTGGTTATCCTGGATTTTGGAGCGGTTTGGCAGGGGTATCACTCCGACATTACCCGGACAGTTGTTTTGGGGCAGCCGGATCCCTTCCAGATGGAAATATACGATATCGTTCTGGAAGCCCAGATGCGCGGGGTCGCTTCTATCAGTGCCGGAAAAGCGGCAAACGATGTGGATTTCGAAGTCCGTAGCGTTATTGAGTGGTATGGTTACGGCAAGTACTTCGGTCACGGCACGGGGCACGGTCTGGGGTTGAATATCCATGAAGGGCCGCGTCTTTCGCCAAGAGACAGGACTATATTGAAAAAAGGTATGGTTGTTACGGTTGAGCCGGGCATTTACCTGCCGGATTGGGGTGGGGTGCGAATTGAGGACACCGTTGTGGTGGAAGAAAGCGGCTGCCGGGTTCTGACCCGCTCACCGAAGGAAAAACTTATAATATGCGGGATAACTTAAAAACATTAAATCGAGGGGGTTTTTAAAAGGTGATTTCAACCAACGATCTAAAGACAGGCCTGACAGTTGAAATTGATGGGGATGTCTACCAGGTAATTGAGTTTCAGCACGTAAAACCCGGCAAAGGAGCCGCTTTTGTACGTTCGAAGATTAGGAATATGCGTACCGGCGCCGTAGTGGAAAAAACCTTTAACGCCGGTGAAAAACTACCGCGGGCGCGGATCGAGCGGCGTGAAATGCAGTACCTATACAACGACGGCAAAAATTATAACTTTATGGACATGGAGTCCTACGACCAGATCCAACTCACTGACGAGGCTTTGGGAGATGCTGTAAAATACTTGAAAGAAAACATGAATATTGAGGTTCTGATGTTCCAGGGCAAACATATCGGCGTGGAGATTCCCAACTTTGTTGAACTGGAAGTTGTGGAGACTGCCCCGGGGATAAAGGGGGATACCGCTTCCGGCGGCTCCAAGCCGGCTACCTTGGAGACCGGGGCGCAGGTGCAGGTGCCATTTTTTATTAACGTCGGGGATGTACTCCAGATAGATACGAGAACAGGTAATTACATAAAAAGGGCTTAACGATAAAGAGAGATGTTTAAAACCCCCTAACAGGTGGAATACTATAAAAGCCAAAATTAGCCATGGTTTATTAGCATAAAAAGGGGGGTTATAATTTGAGCGACTTAAAATCAAGAGTTGCGTACCTGCAAGGACTTTCAGCGGGAATGGACCTGCACCCTGACAGCAAAGAAGTAAAGCTGTTGAACGGTATAATTCAGGTTTTGGATGAATTTGCCGAAACGGTAGTCGACTTGGAAAAAAGCCATGAGCAGCTTGAAGACTACATTGAAACTGTTGACGAAGACCTTTACGCGCTTGAAGGGGACTATTATGAAGATGGTGGGGAAGGTGGATCGCTGGAAGGGGATTACCTGGAAGTCGACTGCCCGCGCTGTGGAGAAACTGTTTGCTTTGACTCCGATGTGCTCGAAGACGACGACGTTGTAGAAGTTACCTGCCCTAATTGTGACGAGGTCGTCTTTGTAAACGATGATACCTTTGAAGCGGAGAGCAATAAAGGTGTGGTGGAAAACCGCGCTTCAAGCGAAAGACTTCAGCCAGCCCGAACGGTAGACGAGGTCATTTAACGGGCGAACGAACCCGCAAAAATTTGTGGTAATAAACTACCGACTACCT
>JAMCWI010000055.1:0-977 GCA_023481335.1 Bacillota bacterium
GGGCACTAAATGCCCCCAGTGCCATAGGGTACTTATACCTGCCCGCTCATTTTGTGAGCAGTGTTTCGGCCCTGCAGATGAATGGGTAGAGGTTGGCGACCAGGGAACGATTGAGACTTTTTCAATCAACTGCATGAAGTATGTCGGCATGCCCGACCCGCCTTACATTCTGGCGATTATTCGACTCGACGGTGCCGATACGGGTATGATGCACTTTATCGGGGGACTCGACCTGTCAAATGTGGACGAGGCGGCCGGTAAGCTCAAAATCGGCACCCGGGTGCAGGCGGTTTGGAAAGAAAACCGTGAAGGATCAATTACGGACATTGAATATTTTCGTGTCGTTGATGGGGTATAAACCCCTTCGGTCCGGAGTGAAAGGGGACGTAATCAATTATGGCGTTGGCCATCTGGTCGAAAAGGCCCATTGGCCGGTGGAAAAAGGGATCCAACTGGAGGTTGGTTACCTTTTCCTGGGGGGCTTCGGAGGAAATTCCGGTGGAAGCAACCAGCGTGATGTCGTATTCCCCGCTGGCTATGCCGAGATAGGCCTGGACAACCGCAAAGAGGCCGTCATCATTGACTCTTATTTCATCCCGATAAAAGCCGCCGACGGCCGGAATGGTATACATGTGTGAAGCCGTGCGGCCGATGGCCAGGTCATATTCTCCCAGTACCACGTTGTCCACATCTCTCCGTTCCAGTCCTGCGTCTTCCAGGGCCAACCGGGATGCTTCAGCAGTAACGTCGTAAAAAATTTCTCTTTTAACCATTTCACTGGTTGTCTGTCCGACGCCGATGATCGCCACCTTGTTCAATCTACATTCCTCCCGTTCAACTCTATTGTTAGCCCGCAATCTTCCGAATGCACAGCTCAGCTTTGGAAAAAATAATCCCTATAATGGTCACGCACAAAGTCTGAAAATCTCCAACTCAATCATGTTGCATAAGGACATTATAAAGTTTCCTCGGCACTT
>JAMCWI010000055.1:987-10009 GCA_023481335.1 Bacillota bacterium
CGTGACTTCGTCCCGCAGGCAGGCGTGCGGGTTGGCGGCAGCGTTACGCCGGTTCTTGACCACAACCCTTGCCGACTGTTCCGGGGTGATTCCGTACCTTTGCCGGTAACGCTCCGCCTGCATGGCATTGGCCATCCGGTCGAAAAGGCCCATTGGCCGGTGGAATGCTGCAATTTCAGACGCTAATGTTTCTCAGTGCTTGGAAAAAATAATCCCTATAATGGTCACGCACAAAGTCTGAAAATCTCCAACTCAATCATGTTGCATAAGGACATTATAAAGTTTCCTCGGCACTTAACGGACCTTGTCAGGGAAAAGGATGTGTGGTGCTACTGAAGAATACTCCTGGCGCAAAATATTCTTCCGTACTTTGCCAGTAGGAGTTCTCGGCAGTTCGGTTACCAAAACCACCGCTTTGGGAACCTTATAACCGGCCAAGTACCGTTGACAAAAGCTTATTATTTCTTGATCATTAACATCCGCCCCCTGTTCCGCGACAATTATCGCCAGGGGGCTTTCTCCCCATTTGGCGTGGGGAATGCCAACAACCGCCACATCTAAAACAGCCGGATGCTGGTATAAAACCTTTTCAACTTCAGCTGGATAGATATTTTCTCCGCCGCTTATAATCATGTCTTTTTTACGATCTACCAGATAATAATAGCCTTCCTCATCCATTCTGCCCAGGTCACCAGTATGAAACCAGCCATCAATGATGGCCTCCCTGGTTTGATCGAGCAAGTTCCAATATTCCTTGAAAACATGCGGTCCTTTGGTAATTATCTCTCCCACCTGGTTGGGTCCCAGTTCATTTCCATGATCATCTATAATTTTCACTTCCACGTGAAGCACGGGGGGGCCCACGGATCCAATTTTTCTCACGATGTCTTCAATAGGCAAAAGACAGACAAATGGGCTTGTCTCTGTTAAGCCGTACCCCTGGCCGACCTTCACACCTTTTTTATTGTATGCCTCAATTATAGTCAGAGGACAGGGGGCACCCCCGACGAACAGGAATTTTAATGAGGAAAGATCACATTTATCAAAATTACCAGCGTGCATCATCATCTGAAACATTGTTGGGGCACCAAACATGGTGGTGATTTGTTCCTTTTCGATTATCCTTAAAATATCCTCCGGATCAAATATTTTTTCAATATATATGCTGCCGCCTTTATGAATGGTGGGAGTGGTAAAGATATTTAAAGCTCCCATGTGGAATAACGGTGCCACCACCAAGGTAATATCGTCAGAGCTCAACGGATAAGCCAGTTGGCCGTTTAACGAGTTCCATAAAGTATTGCTATGGGTTATAACCGCCCCTTTTGGGTTGCCCGTGGTTCCGGAAGTATACATGAGCAAATGGGGATCTTCCAAATTAACAAGGATACGTGGTTCACTGTCGGGATATTCGTCCATAATACTCTCATAAAAGCGGTCCTTTAAATCGGTCTTCTGCTTGCCCGAACCAACAAGCACATAGTCATTGATTTTTAATTTGTCTTTAAGTTGGTCAGCTGCCTCTTGAAATTCACAACCATAAAAAAGGACGGATGGGGCCGCATCCGATAAGATATAGATGAGTTCACTGACCGTAAGCCGAAAGTTCATGGGTGAGAAGATAGCTCCTATTTTGTTGGCAGCAAAATAGATTTCCATAAATTCCGAGCAGTTCATCAAAAGCACAGCCACCCGGTCACCCTTGCACACGCCCATATCCCTTAAAAAATTAGCCACTCTGTTAACCCGCTGATTAGCCTCAAAATAGGTGTATCTTCTACCCTCGTTAATGAAAGCTATTTTTTTGGGGTGAAGCCGGGCCCGCTTAGTTAACCAGTATCCGATACCTCTGTCGTACATCGTTTTTTCCTCCTTTTTAGAATAAGTATTTTTTCGGAAATTCGTAATAAGCAATCACCAAACCCTTGTAACATTTAAATCAACCACCTATTAAACCGTTCTTACGATATTCTCCAATTTGAACTCTAGAATAACCTAATTCTGTTAATATTTGTTCCGTATGTTCGCCCAAAGACGGTGGTGGCAAATATAAATCCGCTGGTGTAGCGCTAAGTTTAATAGGAAAACCAAGCTGTTTAATTTTGCCTAAACAAGGGTGCTCTATTTCAGATATCATCATCCGATGTAGAACTTGTGGATCATTGAACACTTCGGCAAGATTATAAACCGGGCCACAACAAATATCTTGCTCTTCCAAAGCCACCACCCATTCATCTCGATCGCGTACAGCAAACTGCTCACGAAAGAAAGCAAATAATTCATTTTGTTTTTCATCCACATACTGGTATGCAATGTATTCATCTTTTCCGAAGTATCGGCACAACCTTTTCCAAAAATGTTCCTCAAAAGCACCAAGAGTGATATAACCCCCGTCTTTAGTTTGATAAACACCATAACAGGCATACTTACCAGTTAATCTTGTTTCTCCTAATCCAGGTGCAATACCGTCAATAAAGTAACTTCCAGCTACGGGCACTAACCAAGAAATCAATCCATCTAGCATAGAAATATCTACATACTGCCCCTTTCCAGTATACCGTCTTGCTATTATCGACAATAGTATTCCAATAATAGCCATTAAAGCACCGCCACCGATATCGGCAATCTGTACGCCTGGCAACACAGGGCCTACCGTGGCATGTCCTGTTAGTCCTAATACACCTGCATAGCCTAAATAATTAACGTCATGGCCAGGTTTATGTGCATACGGCCCATCCTGACCATAACCAGAGATCGAACAATAAATTAAACGTGGATTGATTTTCTTTAAAGTATCATAATCTATATTCATTTTTTTGGCTACGCCTGGCCGAAAACCTTCTAATATTACATCCGCATTTTGAACCAATCGATAAAATATTTCTTTTGCTGCTGGCTCTTTTAAGTTAATACTCAGGCTCTTCTTATTTCTATTCAGAGCAAGAAAAATACTACCAAAACCTTTATTAAAAGGTGGATAACGGCGCACGTAATCTCCCTTTCCAGGTTGTTCTATTTTTACCACTTCGGCCCCAAAATCAGCAAGAATCATCGAACAAAAGGGCCCGGGTAGCAGCTTAGTTAAATCAAGAACTTTTATTCCTTCTAATGGTAAATTCATTTCTACAAACCTTCCTAGCTCACTAGCCCCTGAAAAAACGTTCCTTGAAAATACATTAAGACGGGTTCCTGGTGTTATTTAACATCAGTTTTATGCTCTGTGCTTCTCTATGCTCATAAGCCAACTATTTACCTTCTTGTTTACTGGGGGCTTTAATTATTTTCCCTTAATTGTCTGCGTAAAATCTTTCCGACCGGATTTTTTGGTATTTCATCAATAAATTTAATAATTCGAGGCACCTTAAAGGTTGCAAGCTCTTTTTTGCAAATATCTATAATATCTTGTTCGGAAACTCTATTTTTATATTCCTGTTTCAATGAAACATATGCCTTTACTGTTTCCCCCCTGTATTCATCGGGAATGCCAACAACGGCAGCCTCATTTACGGCAGGGTGTTGCATAATTACATTTTCTATCTCCAATGGTGCTACATTATAACCAGAAGTAATGATTAAATCCTTATAGCGGTCCACAAAATATAAAAAATCTTCATCATCCAGGTAAGCTGCGTCACCTGTATGTAACCAACCATTATCCGTGAATGACTTTTTCGTTTCTTCAGACTTATTCCAATATCCCTTCGCTACACCATCACCCCTAAACATAACTTCCCCGGTTGTTCCTCTTGGAACAATCTCCCCATTTTGATCAACTATTTTTAACTCCCCACATAGGACTACTCCAACTGCACCAGGTTTTTTCTTCATAGGCATACTCAATACTGCTGTACCCTGGGCTGTTGTTTCTGTCAAACCGTAACCGTCATATAAGTAATTTCCAGTAATTTTATCCCAATTTTCTTTAATCGCACGTGGAAGAGGTGCGCCACAGGAAAGAGGGATTCGAATACCGCCAAGATCATGCTTTGAAAAATCAGGGTGATTTAAAAGTGCTGTAAAAAGAGTTGGAGGGGCGAAAATGATGGTTATTTTTAATTCGTCGATTAAATTCAAACATTCTTTAGCGTTAAATAAAGGGACAAGCACAACCGTACCTCCCGAATAAAGCACTGGAAGTTGCAATAAGCAGTAACCTGAGGCATGGAACATTGGCATAACCTGCATATCCACATCTTCTTCTGAAAGATCAAAAATATATTTTGAGGGGTGTGCTGCCGCCCACATGTTTCTGTGGGATATCATAACTCCTTTTGAAACTCCAGTGGTTCCAGCTGTATATAGCAACAAGGACAAATCATTATCTGGATTTATATCCAAACTTAAAGACACAGGCTTGTAACTATTTAATAATGCATTAAAATCATATGTGTTAGCAAGTACTTTTTTATCAGCAGCAAAAATAGGGGGGATGATTTTATCTTCACCTGCAAAATCTTTTAGATTCGTTAAAACTATATTTGTTATTAATGTTTTTTCTTTTACTCTTTCGATAATTGGACAAAAAGAATCTAGGGCAATTATTGTTTTACAACCGGAATCGTTTAATTGATATTCGATTTCTTTTTCCTTATACATAACATTAAAAGGTACCGCAATCGCCCCGGTTTTATTAATACCAAAAAAGGCAACCGTATGTTGAATACAATTAGGCATCATAGTGGCTACCCGGTCACCCTTTTTAACACCAAGCGAAACAAGTGCTTGAGCAAGTTGATCCGTTAATTTATCAAGTTCTCGAAAAGTTATTTTCCTACCCAGACAAATAAGAGCTGTTTTTTGGGGCCATTTTTTAGCGGATTGTTTTATGATTTCATATATAGGCTGTTCTGGTAATGGTGGTATTAACTGCAAGGACCACCCTGGGTCAAACTTAATATATGATAAATTGGTTTTCATGATTTTTCCCTCCTCGATATATTACATATAAAGTTAAGTTTATTTAAGATTAAGTTCATTGTTAAACATGAGTAATTGTTGATGGCATGGTTTCTCATTCCCATGTTAACAATTAATAAAAGAAACGAAAAAATCAAACGGTTTTTAAAAGATCCCTTATAATGATCATTTTTTGGATCTCTGATGTGCCTCCACCAATTGTATGGATTTTGGCGTCTCTCATCATCCTTTCTACAGGAAACTCTTTTATGTAACCGTATCCGCCCAGTATCTGCACCGCTTCCGTGGTCGCTCGCATACACATCTCCGATGCATAAAGTTTGGCATATGAAGCTAATAAATTAGTTTCCCGACCTCTTTCACCTTTGTCCGCCATAGTAGCCCCTTTATGGACTAAAAGCCTCGCTGCCTCTATTTCTACTGCCATGTTAACCAGCTTATCTTGAATAAATTGGAACATCGCGATAGGCTTGCCAAACTGCGTTCTCTCTTTAGCATATTGAAGAGAAACCTCGTAAGTACCTCGGGCAACCCCAACAGATATTGCTCCCATAAAAAGTCTTTCCGTATTGAGACCGCTCATCTGCACAAAAACCCCTTTATTTTCTTCTCCCAAAAGATTTTCTTGGGGCACAATACAATCTTCAAAAATAAGTTCCCCCGTTGGTGAACCGCGCCACCCCATCTTCTCAAATTTCTTACCCGCAATAAATCCCGGAAATTTCCTCTCCACAACAAAAGCACTTATCCCGTGAGGCCCCCGTTCAGGATCGGTTTTCGCATATACGATAAAGGCGTCGCCAACAGGACCGTTGGTGATAAACGTCTTTGTCCCATTTAATACATAATGATCTCCTTTCAGTTCGGCGCGCGTTTTCATAGAAGTAACATCGGAACCGGCCTCCGGTTCAGTCATGGCAATACCCCCAATCATTTCACCCGCACACATGGGAGGGAGGTACTTTTTTTTAAGTTTTTCGCTTCCATTTCTATAGAGATTATCATTGAACAGATCTGCATTAGCGCCAAATGCAATGCAAGTTGACATGCAAACCGCGGCCAATTCTTCACCCACAATCATCATATCCATGTAATTACCCCCGGAACCCCCGTATTCCGTCGGAACAGTAATACCCAAAAGACCCATCTCGCCCATCTTCTTAAAATTTTCATAAGGGAATTTCTCATCGCGGTCAATTTCGTAGGCCAATGGTGCTACATCTTTTTTAGCAAATTTTCTTACCGTTTCCCTTAACAGTAATTGTTCCTCGGTTAAATTAAAATCCATATTCTCCCTCTCCTCTTTGTATATTTTTAACTTTGGCCTTAATTCTGAAAAATGATCAACCGTCCAACTCGTTTTTTCCCTGAAAAACCGGTTTTCTCAGTTTTATTCCTTAGCAAAAGCAATGCCAAGGCTATTATATTTGAAACAACTCAATCCAAAGTGTAATATGTTTCCGTTTGGAAACATATTGTTTACCCGGGTTATGAATATCAGGAAACAGATCTTGGTAGATTTGAGTGTGGGGTGGTTAAGTAACCTGACGGAGATGGCAGTAACAAAGGGGCACATTTGCGCGGAGGATAAAAAGAAAGTGCATGAAATATATGGTCAGGACTCCCCATTCAAGCCTTCATACGGGCGTAAAAAATCATCCTTCAACCTGACTTGAATTCTTTATTTTAAATCAAATTTTCTTAATTTATTATAAAATGTCTTTCTGCTTATACCTAATATTTTCATCGCTTTTGACCTATTATTGTTACTTTCTTTTAGAGCACTCATAAAAGCACTTTTTTCTGCTTCTAAAATAATATTCTGTAAAGTTTCCTTCTCT
Organism: Bacillota bacterium; assembly: GCA_023481335.1. Classification (GTDB taxonomy): domain Bacteria; phylum Bacillota; class Desulfotomaculia; order Desulfotomaculales; family Desulfotomaculaceae; genus JAMCWI01. Next base: position 7,746 of record JAMCWI010000055.1, read on the forward strand.
TTCTTGCCTTTAAATGTCGACAAAGACCACAAATATTCAGGAAAATCCTCAGAATTAATTTTTTCTTCTTTTGCATGCATAATTGCATATTGAATAATGTTTTCGAGTTCCCTAACGCTTCCCGGCCAATGGTAATTTTCAAGGAAGAAAAGAGCTTCCTCTGAAAAAGAAAAATGTTTGCCTAGTGAATTATTGTGTTCGTTTAAAAATCCCTTTGCTAGAAATGAAATATCTTCTCTTCTTTCTCTTAAAGGTGGTAAGGTAATCGGAATCACATGAAGACGGAAAAAAAGATCAGCCCTAAAACTGCCTTGATCAACCAGAAGTTTTAAGTTTTTATTTGTTGCTGCAATAATCCGCGTATCTATTTTTATTGTTTTGATACCACCAACCTTTTCTATTTCGCCATTTTGCAGTACTCGAAGTAACTTTGCCTGCATCGATAAAGGGATTTCGGCTATTTCATCAAGAAATAACGTTCCGCCCTGAGCAATTTCAAATTTCCCCCTTTTTCCAGTTAACTTTGCTCCGGTAAAGGCACCGGGTTCATATCCAAACAATTCACTTTCCCATAAGGATTCAGAAATTGCAGCACAATTTATTGGAATAAAAGGCCTATTTTTTCTCAGGCTTTCCTTATGAATAGCTGTTGCCAGTAAGTCTTTTCCAGTTCCACTCTCACCCTGAATTAATATCGTCATATCTGTTTTGGCCACCTGGGCAGCAAAGGATAAGATTGATAAGAATTTTTCATTATTGCCTTTCAAAGAAGAAAAAGTTACAGGCAAATCACTCCTGTAAAATTGTTTTTTTCTTTTATCCGCTGAAGAAAAATCATTTATTTTCTTATTTAGCTTTATAACATCGGAAGCATCCCGAAAAATAGATATGACACCAATTAACTCATCATCGTTAAATATTGGTATGGCATCACCTGTAACTAATTTGCCAACAGTCTTTACAAATGTAAATTCACCAATTATCGGAGCTTTTAAATTAAATGCATCTAACGCTTTAGCTTCCGGTTCGATTTCTTTTAGATTTTTTCCTAGAACTCTATTTAAAGAAATTCCTAATATATGACTGTAAGCATGATTTGCAAAAATTAATTTACCCTCGGAATTAAAAATTGCCACGGAATCATGCAAAAATTCCATTGCAAAAATTGTATTTTTTAACAATTCTAAATCTTTTTTCGTCAGATTCTCCGCTTGTGGCATTTTTTTCACCATTCAAGATAAATTTTGTGTAGTGACATGCTAATACGCACCTTGATTGTAACCTGATTGGGATCATCTGTAAAGGAGTACCGTAAAAAATATTTGGGGATTTTAAAAATCCTTGAACTTTATTGCCCCGTCCGTCAGGCCGCTACATATGCTCACGGCTGGTATAACAGAAAGGAATCCACACCGACCGGCTCATCTCCACCGTGGACCTTTGCATATCTTCCGGGACGGGGACGGGAATCATGCCAACGGTGGAATGTTACTTTAGCAAATCCCCATTTGCTCGCCCAACAAAAAAGCGCCTCGCGGCGCCCTTTGTTAACCGACCATTTTACCTGTATTTCTGGCCTGGTAATACTGGTTAATCAAATCATCCATTTCCTGGCTGATGCGCAGTAGTTTTGCTTTGTTCGCGGGGTTGGTGGTTAATAGTTTGCGCCGTAGTCTTTCTATCCGTACCAGAAGACGACCTGCGCTCATTTTCTCCGACCCCTTTCGGCAAAACTTTTTAAAATTATACAACATATTACCCATTTGTCAAGTCCTGGTTTTAAGCAAAAAAATAGCCCGCCTTAAAAATTATACCGGCGGGCTTCTTTTTTTACCATTATTTTATGAATCCCCCCTAAAATCCTACCGCCGGAATAAAAGATTCAGGATAATCGTCAAGATAAGGCTTAATAGGATGGAAGTAACCACCGGAAAGTAAAAAGAGAAATTACCCTTCTGGATCAAAATATCCCCCGGCAGGCGCCCGAAATGAAACAGTTTGCCGGAAACCATCATCAGGCCGCCCACGACGATTAAAAACACCCCCAGCATGACGATCATCTTCCCCAGGGCGTACCACGGTCCGCTCATTCTGCCCCGCCCTCCTTTTTCGGCCGGTAGTAACGTTCCTTTTCGCTATAGATGCACCCGCAGTACGGCTGGCGGTACAGGCCCAGTTCCTTCGCGCGGGCGGTGGCCCCACGGTAGCCGGGGCGAAAATCCACGTCGTAAAAGGGAACGCCGCACTCCGCTGCCGCCGCCGCG
>JAMCWI010000165.1:0-1169 GCA_023481335.1 Bacillota bacterium
GACTGCCAGGAAGATGCCCGTGCCTTCACCACCGAAGGTCCAGGCGGCGAGGAAGTACACGCCGACTGCGGTCATCACGTTGGTGGCCCACAGGCCCAGGTTGAGGGCCGCCTGCGGGTTGCCGCCCTCACCGGTGCGGACGAAGAAAGTGCCGATAATAGAAGCGATAATACCTATTGCACCGACCACCAGCGGGAAGAGCGCGCCTTTAATGCCAAAAATGGAATTACCGATAATCATGGCAGCGATAGTGGTAGCAGCGTAAGATTCAAACAGGTCGGCGCCCATACCGGCGGTGTCACCGACGTTATCACCAACGTTGTCGGCGATGGTGGCCGGGTTGCGCGGGTCGTCCTCGGGAATGCCGGCTTCGACTTTACCCACCAGGTCGGCGCCGACGTCGGCCGCCTTGGTGTAGATACCGCCGCCGACCCGGGCGAAGAACGCGATGGCCGACGCGCCGAAAGCGAAGCTGTTGATGATCACGGCATCTTTATAAATAAGGAACAAAACAGAAACACCCAGCAGGCCCAAACCCGCCACGGACAGGCCCATTACTGAGCCGGCGCGGAAGGAAACGTTCAGGGCCTTGCCAAGGCCGACGCTGCGGGCGGCTTCGGCGGTGCGGGCGTTGGACTTGGTGGTGCTGTTCATGCCGATGTAACCGGCTATCGCGGAGCAGACGGCGCCCACCAGGAACGATACCATCAGGGGAACACCCTGCACCCGCTTGTCAAGCATAGGCAGCACAACTACCAGAAGAATGGCGATAACAATAGTAAAAGGAATCAGGGTCTTGTACTGGCGGTTCAGGTACGCCATCGCGCCTTCCTGAATGGCCTCTGAGATTTCTTTCATCTTCGGGGTGCCCATGGATTCTTTCATAATGCTCGCAAAAGTTACGAGAGCAAACAAAAGGGCGATCGCCCCGGCAATAGCGGCGTACATGGCAAGAGTCATAGCTTCCTGCACTTTTAAATTACCCTCCTCATCCCAAAAACTTTTAAGGTCTCTACTTCCAAATAACCAAAACAATTGAGCTAGCTGCGAAAAGAATCGCGACAACTATAGTGACCTTCCCCAGCAGCTCGTCCAGCCCCTTCTTCTTCCCAAAAAATGTCTCTGCCCCCCCGGCTATAGCCCCGGACAGGCCGGCGCTTTTACCGGAC
>JAMCWI010000165.1:1194-9553 GCA_023481335.1 Bacillota bacterium
ATAGAAAGAAGTACGTGAAGGGCAGTCACTACAATCTTTAACACGGAGTCACCTCCTTTACCAGTGTAGATATCCAAGCTATTATATCACATTGTGAAAATACTGACAACGTTAAGGGACAAATATTAGCCGAGGTTGTACAGTCCCGCTCTGCCCTTGTACCGCGCGAGATCCCCGAGTTCCTCCTCAATGCGCAGAAGCTGGTTGTACTTGGCCACCCGGTCGGAGCGGGCGGGGGCCCCTGTCTTAATCTGGCCGGCGTTTACAGCCACCACCAGGTCTGCTATGGTCGCGTCCTCGGTCTCGCCGGAGCGGTGTGAGACAACAGCCGTGTATCCGGCCTGCCGGGCCATTTCGATGCAGTCGAGCGTTTCGGTGACGGTGCCGATCTGGTTCAGCTTAATCAGGATGGAGTTGGCCACGCCGGACTTAATCCCCCTGTCTAAGCGCCCGGTGTTGGTGACAAAAATATCGTCACCGACGATCTGGATTTTCTTGCCGAGGCGGGCGGTAAGCGCTTCCCACCCGGCCCAGTCATCTTCGGCCAGCCCGTCTTCAATGGAGATGATCGGGTACTTGTCCGCCAGCATCGCGTAGTAGTCCACCATCTCAGCAGCTGTCCGGCTTTTGCCTTCGGCCTCGAAGATGTATTTCCCCTCCTTGTAAAACTCCGTCGCGGCGGCGTCGATGGCCAGGTAGATATCCTCGCCCGGGCGGTAGCCCGCCCCCTGAATGGCCTCGACGAGAACCGCCAGCGCTTCCTCGTTGGATCCCAGCATGGGGGCGAAGCCCCCCTCGTCGCCGACGGAGGTGGAAAGCCCTTTCTTTTTCATTACCTTTTTTAAAGTATGGTAGACCTCGACTCCCATGCGCAGGGCTTCGCCGAAGCTGCCGGCCCCCAGCGGCATGACCATGAACTCCTGGATGTCGACGTTATTGTCGGCGTGCTTGCCGCCATTTAAGACGTTCATCATCGGCGCCGGCATCACCTTCGCGTTCACGCCCCCCAGGTATTGATACAGGGGCAGGCCCACCGACATGGCGGCGGCTTTGGCCACCGCCACCGATACCCCCAGGATTGCGTTGGCGCCAAGCTTGCTCTTATTCGGGGTACCGTCAATATCAATCATGGCGCTGTCTATACCCAGCTGGTCGGTGGCGTCCATTCCGGCTATTTCGGGCGCCAGGACGGTGTTGACATTTTCAACAGCCTTCTCCACACCCTTTCCGAAATAGCGGCTCTCGTCCTTGTCCCGCAGCTCAATCGCCTCAAAGGCCCCGGTAGAGGCCCCGGACGGCACGGCAAAGCGGCCCATGGCGCCGTCCTCAAGATACACTTCCACCTCCACCGTGGGGTTGCCGCGCGAGTCAAGGATCTCCCGGGCATAAACATCTTCAATTGTCGTTGACATTAATTAAAAAACCTCCTTTTTTGGGGTCAGGCTTTACTTTACTTTCTTTTACCCTTTAATTCATGGTGCCTGTTTAATTCATGGTGCCTGTCCCTTCACTTATTTACTTATTTATTTAAGCTATCGGATTATTTTCCTTTTCAGACGACCTAATTATTTTTCTTTTATTTTCCAGGCGTCCGACGGCCGGATAAGGCTTTCCCCGGTCATCTCAGCCGGCTTCGGCAGGCCAAGCAGTTCAAGCATGGTCGGGGCGATATCCTCCAAGCGGCCATCCTTTAAGGCTACCCCGGCCGTATCCCCGCGGATAAAAATTAAGGGCGTTGAGTTAGTGGTGTGGGCGGTGTGCGGGTGGCCGTTCTCTTCCTCCATCTCTTCAGCGTTGCCGTGGTCCGCCGTGATCAGGACGGCGCCGCCCCTTTCCAGGGAAGCCCGGACCAGGCGGCCCAGGCACTCATCCACAGTCTCAACGGCCCTCACCGCCGCTCCCATATCCCCGGTATGGCCGACCATATCCGCGTTTGCATAGTTCATGATGATCACTTTAAACTTGTCCAGCACGAGCTGTTTTAAAAAAGTGCCTGTTACCTCATAGGCGCTCATATCCGGCTTCAAGTCATAAGTAGCCACCTTTGGCGACGGGATCAGGATGCGCTCTTCGCCGGGGTTGGGCTTTTCCACACCTCCGTTGAAGAAAAATGTAACGTGGGCATACTTTTCCGTCTCGGCCAGGCGGAGCTGAGGAATACCTTTCCTGCCCAATATTTCTCCGAGAGTGTTATGTATGGTCTGCGGCTTGAAGGCCACCGGGGCCTCGATAGTAATATCATAGCTGGTCATGCAGGTGAAATGCACCCGGGGATAGCCGGTCCGCCTGGTAAAACCGGCAAAATTCCTGTCCACGAAGGCGCGGGTGAACTGGCGCGCCCGGTCCGGGCGGAAGTTAAAAAAGATAACGGCGTCATTTTCCGACACTACCGCCACAGGTTCACCAGACTCCCGGACAATTACGGTGGGCTGGATAAATTCGTCGGTCTCACCACGGGCGTAGCCCATTTCAACCGCTTCCACAGGTACGGAAGCGCTTATGCCATCACCAAAAACCATGGCGTTATATGCCCGCTCGGTCCGCTCCCAGCGCTTATCGCGGTCCATTGCATAGTAACGCCCCATTACCGTCGCGACCGACCCAAAGCCGTGTTCGGCAAACTTGCGGCCGAGCGGCTCGAAATACTCCCTGGCGTTATCGGGCGGCACGTCCCGCCCGTCCAGAAAGGCGTGCACGAAAACCCTGCTCAAACCTTCCCGCGCCGCCATTTCCAGTAAGGCAAAAAGGTGGTCGATGTGGCTGTGCACCCCGCCGTTTGACAAAAGGCCCATCAGGTGCAGGGCTGTATCGTTCTTCTTGGCGTGGTTAACCGCGTCGAGTAAAACCTTATTCTTAAAAAAGCTCCCGTTGCGGATGTCGCGGGTGATGCGGGTTAATTCCTGGTAAACCACCCGCCCGGCGCCCATATTCAAGTGGCCCACTTCCGAGTTGCCCATCTGCCCCTCAGGCAGGCCGACGTCCTCCCCCGAAGTGGAGATCCGGCAGTGAGGGTAAGCGGCAAGAAAGCTCTTCATATTGGGCAGGCTCGCCCGGGCAATGGCGTTTCCTTCCATATGTTCGCTCAAGCCCCACCCGTCCAGGATCACAAGTACGAGCGGGGTATTATGGAGTTCCAATAAAAAACCTCCCAGTCTGGTGGTGGGTGGTTGGTCGTTGGTGGTTGGGGACCAACGACTAACTACCCGCATGCTTTTATTATTCCCGCAAAGCTGTCGACCTTAAGACTGGCGCCTCCTACCAGCGCCCCGTCGATATCGGGCTGAGACATAAGCCCGGCGGCGTTTTCCGGCTTCACGCTGCCTCCGTATTGAATGCGGACGCCGTATGCCGCAACGTCGCCGAAGCTGTCGCGGACCAGCGTCCGGATAAAGGCGATAACCTGCTGGGCGTCAGCCTCGGTGGCGGTCCTGCCGGTGCCGATAGCCCAGACCGGTTCATAAGCGATGACGAGGCCCGCCACCTGCTCCGGCTTCAGACCCGCCAGGGCCGCCCCGGTTTGGCTTTGCACAACTTTTTCGGTGATGCCGGCCTCGCGCTCCTGCAGGAGTTCCCCCACGCAAATAATGGGGACCAGCCCGTGCAAAAGGGCTGCTTTTACTTTCCGGTTGACGTTTTCGTCAGTTTCCTGGAAGTACTGCCGCCGCTCGGAGTGGCCGGCGATTACGTAGCTGCAGCCGGCGTCGACGAGCATTGCGGGGGATATTTCACCGGTGTAAGCGCCCTCCGCCTCCCAAAAAACGTCCTGGGCGCCTACGGCCACAGAGCTTCCTTTAAGCTCACCCGCGACCGCGGCCAGGGCTGCAAAAGGGGGGCAGACCGCCGCCTCTACTCCTTTAAAGCCGGCCGCGGCCTCTTTCAAAGCGCGGGCGAAGGCCACTGCCTCCGCCAGAGTTTTGTACATTTTCCAGTTTCCCGCGATAAGAGGTACCCGCAATATTTACACCCCCGTTTGGTGGTTGATGGTTGGAACGACCAAAATTTATTTATCCAGAAGTGACTCGACGCCGGGGAGCTGTTTGCCTTCAAGAAATTCTAGAGAGGCCCCGCCGCCTGTAGAGATATGGGTGATCCGGCCGGCCACTCCGGCCTGTTTTACCGCGGAAACCGTGTCGCCGCCGCCTACCAGGGTGGTGGCGTCAAGGCCTGCCAGTACCCGGGCGATAGCAAGGGTCCCCGCGGCAAAGGGCGCCATTTCAAATACTCCCATCGGCCCATTCCAGACAACGGTTTTTGCTCTTTTTAAAGATCCGGCGAAGAGATCCACCGATTTTTCACCAATATCCAAAGCCATCCACTCTGCGGGAATCTGGCCGACCGGGACGGTTTTCGGCTGGGCGTCGGGCGCCGCCGCCGGGGCCGCGACCACGTCCACGGGGAGCAATAAATTTACCCCTTTTGCCCTGGCCTCATTTAAAAGCCCCCTGGCAAGATCCACCTTGTCCGCTTCCAAGAGCGACTTGCCCACGTCGTTTCCCTGTGCCCGCAGGAATGTATTAGCCATGCCGCCGCCTATTATCAGCGTGTCGACCTTGCCCAGCAGGTTGGAAACTACCGCTATCTTGTCCGATACCTTGGCGCCCCCGAGGATGGCGGCAAATGGCCGGGCCGGATTCTCCAGTAGTTTGCCGAGGTGATTCAGTTCCTTTTCCATTAAAAAACCGGCCACAGCTGGCAGGAATTCCGCTACGCCTTCCGTGGAGGCGTGGGCCCGGTGGGCCGTTCCAAACGCGTCGTTAACAAACACGTCGGCAAGAGCGGCCAGGCGCCGGGCAAATTTTTCGTCGTTTTTTTCCTCCTCCTGGTAAAACCGGACGTTTTCGAGCAGGATGACGTCCCCCTGCTGCATCTTTTCTATTGCTTCCCGCGGTACCTCACCGACACAGTCGTCGATTTTCTTCACCTGTGTGCCTAAGAGTTCGGAGAGGCGCGCAGCCACCGGATCCATCGCATACTTATCGTCCACCCTGCCTTTGGGCCGGCCCAGGTGCGAAATTAGAATTACCTTTGCCCCCTGGCCGGTGAGGTACCTGATCGTCGGCAGCGCCTCGCGGATCCTGGTATCATCCGTAACCTTACCGTTTTTATCGAGGGGGACGTTAAAATCGACCCGCACCAACACCCGCTTACCGGCAACCTCAATGTCCCGTATCGTCTTTTTAGCCATAGGATCACCCCAATTTTTTACAGTCCCTTCGAGGCCATAAAGGTTATCAGGTCAAGCACCCGGTTTGAGTAACCCCACTCGTTGTCGTACCAGGCTACCACCTTTATCATGTTCTCCCCTATCACCATGGTTGAAAGGGAGTCAATTATGGTGGAGTGGGGGTCGCCGTTAAAGTCGATTGACACCAGGGGGAGTTCGCAGTAGGCCATAATCCCTTTCAAATCCCCCTCGGCCGCTTCTTTGAGCGCCCCGTTTACCCCTTCCACCGTAACCGTGCAGGACAACTCGGCGACCAGGTCGATTACCGAAACATTCGGCGTTGGGACGCGCATAGAAAACCCGTTCAGCTTTCCTTTCAATTCCGGGAGTACCAGCGCCACGGCCCTGGCGGCGCCGGTCGTGGTGGGAATAATCGAAAGGGTGGCCGCCCTTGCCCTTCTTAAATCCCGGTGCGGCATATCGAGAAGCTGCTGGTCGTTAGTATAGGCGTGGACCGTAGTCACCAAGCCCTTTACAATCCCGAACTTCCGGTGCAGCACCTTCGCCAGGGGCGCCAGGCAGTTGGTGGTGCAGGAGGCATTGGAAACAACATAATCCCTGGCCGGGTCATACTTTTCCTGGTTGACTCCCATAACGAAAGTGGAGCATTCGCCTTTGGCCGGGGCGCTTAAAACCACCCTTTTGGCGCCGGCGTCGAGGTGTTTGGAAGCCTGGGCCGGGTCGTTGAACTTACCGGTGGCTTCCACCACGACCTCCACCCCAAGGTCCCGCCAGGGCAGGGCGCCGGGGTCGCCTTCCGCCATCAGCGCTACTTCTTTCCCGTCAATAACTATGTTATTAGCCGAAACCCTTAAATCGGCATCAAAAACACCATGCACCGAGTCATACTTCAGTAAATGCGCCACAGAACCGGCGTAACTGTCGGTGAACGGAATCCGGCGCGACTTGTGATTGACGGCGACCACCTCAAAATCTTTGCGCTTCAAAGCCGCCCTCAGAACATCGCGCCCGATTCTACCGAGCCCGTTTATGGCTATTTTACACCCCAAAACAAACCCGCTCCTTTCACTAGTATGCCTTATTCACCACATTTTATGAAATTAGTATGCCTTTATATTCTTCACCGAGCCTTAAAGTTCCTTTTCAAAACAAATATTCCTGGTAAAAAAATAGGGCGCCGACCATTATGTCGGCACCCGGGGTGTCTAAGGTGTGGGGACACACCTGGCTAAGGTGCGGGGACACACCTTCTTGGTTTCTGGACGATTCAACGTTTTATCTTTCCACGATTATGGAGTCATGCAGCATTAATTCTTATCTCCCCATCGAAGGAATGCCCCCGATTGAAACGAAGGAATGTCCCCAATGAATATCTTTTTCTTTTCCTAATCGGCGCTATCCCCAGCTCATTGCGGTATTTAGCCACCGTGCGCCGGGAAATGTTTATGCCGCGCTGCCGGAAAATCGCGGCTATCTTCTGGTCATTCAGGGGGGTTTTAGTGTCTTCTTCCGCCACTAACTCCTGCAGCATTTTTTTAATGCTTTCGGCTGAGGTCGTGGTCCCGGCCTCGTTATTTAAACCGGTCGAGAAAAAGTATTTCATCTCGAATACGCCCTGCGGCGTCTGGATGTACTTGTTGGAAGTGGCCCGGCTGACGGTGGACTCGTGCAGGCCCACTCTTTCAGCCACTCTCTTTAAGTTCAGCGGTTTTAAGTGCTTTACACCTTTGTCGAGAAAATCCCTCTGCATTTCAACCAGGCAGCTGGCCACCTTGTACAGGGTCAAGCGGCGCTGCTCGATGCTCCGGATCAGCCAGGGGGCGGCGTTCAGCTTGCTTTCAACAAAGCGTCTCGTTTTCGGGTCGCAGTCTTTGTCCTTGGAAAGGACCGAACGGTAAGTCGCGTTTATGGTGAGCCGCGGTATGGAAACATCATTGACCAGGATTACGTATTCGCCAACAACCTTCTCCAGGGTGATATCGGGCACTATGTAACGGGTGTCGTTCATCCTGGTAAAATTGCGCCCCGGCTTTGGGTCCAGCGTCTTTAAAATGTCAGAAGCCTCTTGCACCTCCTGGACGCCTATCCCGAGGTACTGGGAAATCCTGTTCAACCTGCCCTTGCCCAGGTCTACCAGGTAGTTTTTAATCAGTTTAATCAAAACGTCGTTCTTAATACTCAGATGTTCAACCTGGATTAGAAGGCATTCCTGCAGGTTTCTGGAGCCCACCCCGGGAGGGTCGAATCCCTGGATCAAAGACAGCACCCGCTCAACATCAGCTTCATCCACTTTCAAGCGGGCCGCCACTTCCGGCAAAGACACCTGCAGGTAGCCGTTTTCGTCTATGTTGCCGATCAGGTATTCGCCGATGGTCCTGTCACGTCCGGAGCAGGGACTCAAATTAAGCTGGGAAAACAGGTGTTCAGAAAGAGTGGGCGCCTGCGACAAAAAATTTTCATAGCTGTACCCGGGCTGTTCCTGCCTTTCATAACGGGTAACCCCGAGGTCGCTTGAATCATGGAAGTATTCCTCCCAGTCCAGGTCCAATTCACCCTTCTTTTCTTCTTGGTCTTCCTGCTTCTCTTCCGGAGGAGACGGTTCTCCTTCTTTTTCATTCTCAAATTCCCGCAGCTCGAGCAGGGGGTTTTCCTCAAGCTGCTGTTCAATATAGCTTGAAAGCTCAAGGGAAGAAAGCTGCAGCACTGTAATAGCCTGGCGCAGCTCGGGGGTCATAATCAATTTTTGTGTCTGTTCTACGTGGAGCCCAAAACCCATTCGCATTTGAATCGCCCCTCAAGCACGCACAAACTTCTTATTTCAGATTTTACAAATCTTACGGCTTCGGTCCGTTTACCCTTAAGGCTTATGTTCGAAGATATTACTATTTCTATTTTTGCCGCTGTTTTTCCTGCCGGAGCAGCTTTCAATACCAGAATATTCGGGAGGTAATTGTTTCATTACGCTGCTGCCGTGAAAACCTTATAAAATCCCTCGGGAATCCTGCCCCTTGGGACAACCCCGGTATTCCGGCAAGTTACTGATTAGGAGAGCGGTTCCTTATTTCTTCAGCTATTTCTTCAAGCCTGCGCAGGCGGTGGTTGGCGCCGGACTTCCCCAGGCGCGGCCCGCACAGGTCGCCCAGCTCTTTCAAGTTGGCGTCGGGATATAGGAGC
>JAMCWI010000104.1 GCA_023481335.1 Bacillota bacterium
TTAGGTTAAACAACGGCATTACTAAGGTTTCCTCCCAGTTTGGCCTAATTAGGAACGTGGTTATCTCAAACCTGATGACCATTGAGCACGTAGTGAACGTGACACTGAACTTCCCGGCCACTGATATGGCGGTGACCACCAGGGAACTGGCGGTCAAAGGTACCGTGCATGTCGTAGCACAAAGGATGAGTTAAATGACCTTCGCAGATTATTTCTTTTACCTTCTGCACCGAGTTTTCAAGCGAGCACCCCGCCAGGACGGTGATGCAGACAAGCTAACCAAAGCACTGGGCCCAAACTATGACGCAGCCATGGAGGCTATCTTCCAACTGCGGGAACAATCCTTTGGGGTCACGGCCACAGGGGAAGCCCTTGACCAGATTGGGAAAGACCGGCTCCTTCCCCGCTTCCGCGAAGAGACGGACGAAGAATACCGGTTAAGGATCATGGCAGCGGATGAAATTCATTCACAGTCCGGTACCGCAGAATCCATGTTGGAAGCATTCCGGAAACTAGGCTTCGCAGACTCCGAAATCAAAGAGCTGCGGGAAGAAGATCCCACCCGGTGGGCCGAATTCAGCGTTAATTTAGTGCTGCCGGAAGCCGGTTTTACCGAGGCGCAGCGGTCGAACATCATATCAAATATTAAGAAGATGAAACCCGGCCATACCAAACTGGCAGCTCTAAACATTGAGGTACCGGCGGCGGATCTGGCCGGTGACGAATCCATCAGCTGGGCTGAGACGGTTACATGGAACCAATTCGCCTGCCCACTGCCTGCTGAAAACCTCTACCCATCAGAGGAAATATACCCATGCTAAGGGGGGATTGACCTTGAAAGACCTACTGCCTTGGCAAGGCAAATGGATTGCTTTCCTGAACGGCCAAAAATTTGAGGTTTTAAACAAAATCACCGATGCCGGTCTAAACTGGTACATGGACCTTTGGCGGGGTGTTGGTGAACCTGGTTTCAAGTACATCGCCTTGGGTACCTCAGACACACCAGTAGAATATTCAGATACCATTTTGGGGGCTGAACAGTACCGTAGTCCAATCCAGACTTTTACCCCAGCGGCACCGATCCTGCAATCCATCGTTACTTTTTCAGATACCGAAGCCCTATTTGTAATCAAGGAGATTGGCCTTTTCGCCGGGGCCACTGCCACCGCCGACCTAAACACCGGCATCCTGGTGGCCAGGGCCGTGGTGAACATAGACCACACCCAACCCGGCAGTCTGAAGATTATCCGGGAAGACCGTTTAGGGAGGGTTAGCTGATGCCATACGAAAAGATACAATTCAACCCCCAGGCCGCCCCTGGGATCTCCGCCGACCGGCTCAACCATATGCAGACCCAGTATGAAGAAGCCGCCGCCGATCTATCGGAACACGAACTGGAGGTAGATCCTCACCCGCAGTATGCAAGGGATGAAGATCTAATGTCGCATTTGGCCGAAAATGCGTCAGAAGCGGTCAAAGGTCACGTTGAATTAGCTACTGCTGCGGAGACTACAGCAGGAACCGATAACACTAGGGCAGTACACCCTGCGGCCCTAAAGGTGGAGTTGGACAAAAAGGTTAATAAAGCCGGGGATTCAATGACAGGTGATTTGACTTTTGTAAATGATGTTTCTCCACTAACTAAAGGTATTAAATTTGGCGATGGTACTGGTTGGAGACAACCTTTTAGGTTAAACAACGGTACAGTGATTGCTTCTCTTAGAGATGATGGTCAATTATTTAAAGGTACTGATACAAACACACCATACTGGCATGCCGGTAATGACGGCGTAGGCAGTTGGTTAGACGCTGACTTGTTAGATGGGTTTCAAAGTACAGACTTTGCAAGAGGTAATAAAAAATATACAGTTGACGAACTACAAAACAATACCACACTAAGCGCCGGTATTATCACAAATAACGGCGATGGGTTGAAAAATTCGAACGGAAGCGTTTTTAAACTGGGTTGGTGGCATGTTATTAATATGCATCATATTGACGATAACGGTCATAATGCTCAAATTGCTGTACCATTAAACAATAACGCAGAGTGTGTCTATTATCGAAACTCTATAGGCGGTGCTTGGACATCGTGGAGAAAATTATGGGGCGATCTTGATTTGAGAATAAATAATGGTGCATTACAATTTTATGATGGAGGGGTGTGGAAAGATGTGGGAGGAGCAAGAGGCCCGGTAACTACTGAATATGCTTTATCAACAAACTCAACGAGTTTTGTTACATTAGTAGACATAACTGGAAAAAGTGGTGCAATTAAAGCTTTAAGATTGTATAGAACTGCTGGGTCAGGTTATTTAGCGAAGTTTAAATTAACATTAGATAATGTACTTATCATTAATAACGAAAGTATAACGAATGAAATAAGACCTAATAGTTCAACCCCACTAAACTCAGATATTCAATCATCAATAGATGGTCAAGTAAATTGGAATTTTGAGTTTAAAACTTCGTGTAAGGTTGAATTTGCTTCTGGTGACGCAGCATACACCTTCATGGCTAAAGCATATATTGAAATATCTTAGGGGGGTGCAAAAATGTATTTTAAAATACCAGTAAATGATGGTCTTTTGGACGTTAATTAATGATAAGTTTTAGAAGCACACGTCCCAACCGAGGGAACTTTTGCTTATGTAAACATGAAAGAAGACACCGAAGTAAAGGAAACCTGGATATCATTAACAGAAGATGAGTTTTTAGCAGGTTTTATGGCTGCCTTCGTAACTGTCGACAAGATGGCAATATTAGCAGACGGTTTAGATACGGCCGTTTTAACGGTTACTTCTACTATGCCTGAAGTTAATATATACAACGACGAAACAGCGGACTTGGTAGCAATTATTAGCATTGACCCCGAAACAAATACCGGGACGCTACCAATTACGGCAACCGATCATGGAAGTATTCGCCTCCGGGCAGGGTTGCCACTGAAGTCTAAAGTAAACCAGGTGGAGGTGTTCTTTAGTGCAATCTAAACATGAAAAAGGCAAAGTCATTTTTTCAGAACGTCCCGAAATAAAGGAACTAAAAGAGATAAAAACCAGACAAAAAGCAAGAAAGAAGGAAGGCAAGCCCGCCAAAATTACTAATGACATGCTTTATGAGATGCTTTCTGATGTGTTGGAAAACCAGGCCAGGATTATGAATTACCTTGAACGAGGTAAATTCAATTAATTCGCATTAGACTTAAAATGTGCAACAACACCTGAAGACAAACCTAGTACCTAGGAGGTAAATATGAGTAAGGAATTTATATCAAAGGTCATGGAAGCAGCGGTAAAAATACAAAACAAACACGGATTACCTGCTGCTACCATAGTAGCACAAGCTTGCCTAGAGACTGGATATGGGAAGTATGTATTACAGAAAAATGGCAAATACTCTTATAACCTGTTTAATATTAAGGGGACAGGCCCAGCCGGAAGCGTAACGGTAGTAGCCTGGGAGGTTATCAACAATCAAAAGGTAAATATGAGTAAGGAATTTATATCAAAGGTCATGGAAGCAGCGGTAAAAATACAAAACAAACACGGATTACCTGCTGCTACCATAGTAGCACAAGCTTGCCTAGAGACTGGATATGGGAAGTATGTATTACAGAAAAATGGCAAATACTCTTATAACCTGTTTAATATTAAGGGGACAGGCCCAGCCGGAAGCGTAACGGTAGTAGCCTGGGAGGTTATCAACAATCAAAAGGTAAACAAGGAAAGTAATTTCAGAGCATACAACAACTATGAAGAATCCTTCGAGGACTATGCAAATCTAATCTTAAATGGTAGGTTTGTAAAAGGCGGCCCTCTAATATATCAAAGAGCCTTGAATGTAAAACACGACCCTGATAAATATGCCCATGCACTTAAGGATTGCGGATATGCGACAGATCCCGATTATGCGAAAAAGCTCATATCAATAATGGATCAGTATAAGCTAAGAGAGATGGCCGTAAACTTTTCAAAGCCACCGGCTCCTATTCCTATCATAAAGGTTGGCGATCTAGTTTTTGAAGGGATATTGCTAGAAGGTCGCACATACGCTCCCGTCCGTGCATTGGCTGAAGCACTAGGAAAACAAGTCCAATGGGATAGTACAACCAGTACCGTGACAATAGATTTATAACAAAAAATCTCAAAAAAGCATAGCACCCTCTCGGACTACCGGGAGGGTGCTGGTAGAATATATTCAACAGATGAAAATTTATACAGTGGTTTGGCAAAATGTTTTGCAAAAACGAGTGAGATTTTTTGCAAAGTTTTTTGCGAAGCTACACAAAGAGGCAGATGGTGAGGCAGTTTAAAACGTTGCGCCATTTTTCCTCTTTGATTAGGGCTGCTACCTTTTCTTCCGGCGTTTTATTCTTTAGTTTTTGGTCTACGGAATAACCTGCGTTGTCCAGGTGGCTGTGCCTGGCCCCGATGGCCTGGCCTAAAATATTGGCATAGCCGGTGTGATAGCCCGCAATTTCAGTTTTACCCAAGGTCATGGCATATTCATGGCCACCGTACCTTTGGGCGGCGGCGAAGGCGCCTCGGGCAAGGGTCTGGTATAGTTCATTGGGCTGCTGGATGATTATTTTTAATATTTCTAAATAGGGTTTTGTTTCATCAAACTCCGGTTTGACCCCCAGCTGTTCTTCGCTGATAATGCCCTTCTGGCAGGCCTCGGTGATCCAGCCGAGCAAAACTCCCGCGGTGATGGCATCCAAACCCAGTTCCTCCACGGCATCAATCAGTTCATAGATTTTGTCCTGGGTGGACATGCCCAGGAAGGAACCCAGGGCGAAAATCAACTCGTGGTCATAGGAGAGGTTTTTTGACTCATAATCATAACCCGGGCCGAATTCCCGGCGGTGCAGGCCGATATGGATACAGCCCACCGGGCAGCCGGCGCAGGCCATTTTTCGAACTAAACTTTGCTCTGCAAAGGCTTCGCCGCTGATGGCTTGGGCGTGTTCAAAGGAGCTTTGCTGCAGATTCCGGGTGGGCAGGCCGTTTAAGTGATTGAGGCCGTTGACATTGATGGCGGTGCCCAAGCCATGGTATTTATCCATGATATCGGTGGTAACCGCCTGGTTATAAATCTCTTTGTAGACTTTGTTGTACTTGGCATAGTCTTGAATGATTTCATCCCTTTCACCATGCACAACCAAAGCCTTGAGGTTCTTGGAACCAAATAAGGCGCCCAGGCCCAAACGCCCGAAGTGACGGTAGGTATCCACATTGACGTTGGCGAAGCGAACGCCCTTTTCCCCGGCGGGCCCGATGCGGATGCAGCTGCGGTGTCCCCGGCCGGGTTCCAGATCCCTGAGGATGCTGCCGGTCTCAGATACCGTCAGTCCCCACAGGGCTGAGGCGTCCTTGAAGCGTACGCCATGGTCGCTGATGGACAGGTAAACCGGGCGGGCCGCTTGACCTCGTATGACAATGGCCTGGAAGCCGCTCATACGCATGGCCAGGGCCAGGCGCATGCCCGCATAACTTTCGCCCCACTCCCCGGTAAGGGGGGAACGGAATACCGCCACGGTTTTGGTGACCACCGGAAAAATGGTAGACATGGGGCCGTTGGCGAAGATAATGGGCTGTGCGGAGTCCAGGGGGTCTTTATCCGGGTGAACCAACTCCGCAAACAGCTTGGCAGCCACCCCGATTCCCCCGATATAGGGGGCCAGGTCTTCCCGCCGAAAGGTCTCCACTTTTTGATTGGTTAAATCTATGTCCAAAACTTTAATCATGCGCTTATTGGCCATCGTCCTTCACCTCCATGGTAATCACCTGATGAGGGCAAAAGCGGGTACAAGTGCCGCACTGTATACAGATGATGGGTTTGTTGCTTTCATGGTCAAACCGGATGGTCTTTACTACACAGGCCTCCACACAATCCTGGCAGCCCATGCATTTATCCGAAAGAAATCGCACCCCGCCGCCGGAACGGGGCAGCAGAGCGCCGCAGTTGCAGGCCCGGGCACAGGCCGGGTCAATGCAGCCCCGGCAGATATCCGCCAAAAAACGACTCTGCAAACCCCCGGCTGTATGGATTTGAATGGCTGATTTGGTTAAAGAAAAACTATGTTTTATAACCCTTGCACAAGCAAGCATACAGGAGTAACAGCCTATACACTTGGCCATGTATTTTGCGTGAAGTATTTTTGCCATGCTACACCTCCTATTTAGCTGAACAAAACAACCACCCGTCCACCCCATACTGCCATAGATAAAAAAATTATGTCAACACCTCAAAAAGATGATAGCCCCCTATGGGGCTAAAACATTTGTCAGGCAACCCGGATTATTTCGCTTTCAGCTCCTTATTTACAGCACAGATCAAACCACCCCGGGCAATGCCTTTAAAGCAGGAGTTGCAGTAGATGCATTGATCGGGTAAAAGGCCTTGCTTTACTTTGTTGGGCCAGTTGGGGTCCGCAATCAGGCTCCTGCCCAGGCCCACCAGATCACAATCCCCATTTACCTTAGCAGGGACCGCCACTTCCGGATGATTCAATTTGCCAACGGCAATAACCGGGATTTTAACCGTCTTTTTTACCTGGCGGGCATAGTCTAAAAAGCTGCCGTGTTGATGGTCTTTGCCCGGAGCCGAGGTGGCGGGTATGGCTGCAACCCCTACTAAAGAGGGAACCTCTACCTCCAGGGCAGAAACATGCAGCACGTCTGCGCCCGCAGCTTCGAAAATCCCGGCCAGTTCTATGGCATCGGCGGTATCCAGCCCCTGATCGCCGTATTCTTTACCGTTGAAACGAACACCGAGAATCAGGTCATTGCCCAATTTCTCCCGGATCCCTTTCAGGATGTCAACCACAATTTTGGCCCTGTTTGCATTAGAACCGCCGTATTCATCGGTGCGCCGGTTCATAATGGGGGATAGAAAAGAACTTAACAGGTAACCGTGGGCAGCATGAAGCTCCACGCCGTCATAGCCGGCCTGTTTTGCCCGCACGGCTGCGGTGACAAAACTCTCCACCACATGCCCGATGTCTTCTTTCGACAGCTCATAGACAGGTTCATCCTTAAAGAAGGGAATTGCCGAGGGTGACACCGGCATTTCACCTAAAAAGGCAGCCCTGCCCCGGGGGCCGGAATGGGCCAGTTGAATAAAGACCGCCACGCCGTTGTCTTTGCAAATCTTGGTGATGCCACCCAAGGCAGCAACAGATTCTTCAGTGAAGATTCCCATGGATTGGGGGGTTAGTTTGCCTCTGGGGTCCACCACACCCGGTTCCATAATAACGGTGCCTACGCCGCCTTCGGCCCGCTGCCGGTAGTAGTCCGCCAATTTGGCTGTAACCTCAGCATTATCGGTGGCAAAGCTGGTGGTGGTTGGTGTAAAAACAAACCTGTTCTTGAGTTCCTTCCCTGCTAAGGTAAATGGGGTAAAAAGAAGATTCATTGTCCTCACTCCAATCTATAATTATAAAAACCTATGAAGTATTCACCAATCTGTGGTTCTTCTTCATGCCTAAAACAGGAGATGGTAAGAGGTTCCATTGTTTTTGCCCTATCCAATTGTATATGCAGCCCCGGAGTGGTAGAACAATCCCCGGGGCTTGGGTTCTTTTTCTATGGGTATACCCGGTACAGCATCCGTGGATAGGGTATGGTTTCTCTGACGTGATCCAATTTGCAAATCCAGGCCACGGTACGCTCCAGCCCCAGGCCAAATCCGGAGTGGGGTACGCTGCCGTAACGCCGTAAATCAAGATACCACTCAAAGGCTTCCTTGGGCAGTTTATGGTCTTCAATTCTCTGCTCCAGCAGTTTCAGGTCATCCAGGCGCTGGCCGCCGCCAATCATTTCTCCGTAACCCTCCGGGGCAATCAAATCCGCCCCCAGCACCACATTGGGGTTCTCCGGGTCGGGTTTCATATAGAAGGCTTTAATTTCAGTGGGGAAACGATGGATAAAGACCGGTGCATCAAAGCTTTCGGAGATAATGGTTTCGTGGGGGGCACCAAAATCCTCACCCCACTGAAATTCCTCTCCCTTGCTCTTAAGAAGTTCCACAGCCTCGGTATAGCTGAGGCGGGGGAAGGGCAGTTTGACGGCTTCCAGTTTGCTGATATCACGCCCTAGGAACTCCAGATCCTGCCGCCGGTGCTCCAGCACCCGCTGCACAATGAAATACACCAATTCTTCCTGCAGCTTCATATTGTCTTCGTGATCAAAGAAGGCTGCTTCTGCCTCGATCATCCAAAATTCCATCAGGTGCCGGCGTGTCTTGGATTTTTCAGCCCGGAAGGTGGGCCCAAAGCAGTACATGCGACCCACCGCCATGGCAGAGGCTTCGTTGTACAGCTGGCCGCTTTGGGATAAGAAGGCCTTCTCCCCATGGTAGTCCAACTCAAATAAGGTGGTGGTCCCTTCACAGGCCGCCGGGGTGATGATGGGGCTGTCCACCAAAGTAAAGTCATTTTGGTGGAAGAAGTCCCTGGCGGCTTGTTCAATTTCTGCCCGAATTCTTAAAATGGCGTTTTGTCTGGGTGTTCTCATCCACAGGTGGCGGCGATCCATGAGGAAGTCCACACCGTGCTCTTTGTGGGAAATGGGGTATTCCTCCGCCAGGCTGATAATCTCCAGGCCTGTCACTGTCAGTTCATAGCCCCCCACGGAGCGGGGTTCTTCGCGGACAATTCCCTTCACCCGCAGGGCGGATTCCTGGGTGATGTCCTTGGCCATATCAAAAAGTTCCGGGGCTTCCTTTTTTACCAGAACCCCCTGAACCAATCCGGTACCATCCCGTAAAATAAGAAACTGAATTTTGCCCGAGGAGCGTTTGTTGTATAACCATCCCTGAAGGGTTACTTCTTCGTCCACATGTTTTCCTAAATGCTTAATCAATGTACCCTGTATCAACTTCACTCACCCCAAGTTTACAATGTTTTCCTCAATAATATTATCATTCTCTTAGGTGTTAAATCTATACAAAATTATAAGAAGATCCGGGCTTTTATGAGATTAATTGTTTTTCATCTTTTCTGCGATTTCCTTCATAGAAACAGCCAGGGATTCATGGGCTTTCGCCAGTTTCCACAGGACCAGGGCAATAAAAACAGCAAGCACAAGGGGTATGGCCATAAACAAAATGTAAAGAATTGAAGCGGTCATAGGACCCATCCACATCATCGTTGAACATCTCCTTTCTATTCCCCTAGTTGAAACTTCG
>JAMCWI010000060.1:0-1603 GCA_023481335.1 Bacillota bacterium
AAGAAAATTGCAATCTGTCTGATAGGGGGTGTTCCTTTACCATCTTTTAGGGTGGACTCCCAAATATCACTGCGGTACCTTAGCATCCTGGCGGGCAGAGTTACATCGTAGTAACCCATAGGTTCAAAGTTCATGAGAAAACTGCCGCGTTCTGGATCTTCAACTTCTAAAACATTATCCAGGCGGGATTGCTGCCTTGGAGTGTACTCTGTTTGGTAATGTCTTATCCATTCCTCCTGGCAATTAGGTTCAACAAACCTCACCCAGTCCGCAGGTCTGCGCTGAAGCAATCGCTTCATTGGTATATCAATATTAGCCACTTGCTCCATTTCCACCTTTTTTATAGTATTGTACCACATTGTATTGCGGTTTAGAGGTACGATTTGGGGCTTATCTAGATGAAAGATGTTAAGGGTGTCATGTCAGGCACGTTATTAACTTATTATGAATTATAGTGCCTCCTGGTACAATCTGGCCATGCTCGGGTAATTTTCGGAAGGCCTGCTGCCACTTCCAAAAATTACCGAAAGGGGACTGACCCTCGGTGAAGTACGCAAAACAGAAAAGCATCCAGATTTATCCTGAATGTTTTGTTCAACTTTTATATTAATTATTCTGTATCAGTTTCTTTACCCAGTTGATATCTTTCTCATTCTGCAAGGTCTTCCGTTCCAGAAGTTCAAGGTCAGCTTGGATCTTTTTAGTTTCATTCAGTAGTTCCATACACGCTGTCTGTACTTGCTGGAACCGTTCCTCGTTTGCATTATCCATTTGATCTAATTTTTCGTTTAGCTGTTTAAATTGTTCCTGGAAGGATTTTTCTACACTGCCTAATCTGGTATCAAGCTGTTCCTGGAAGGATTTTTCCATATTGCCTAATCTGGTATCAAGCTGTTCCTGGAAGGATTTTTCCATATTGCCTAATTTGGTATCAAGCTGTTCCTGGAAGGATTTTTCCATATTGCCTAATTTGGTATCAAGCTGTTCCAGACTTACTAGAATTTGTTCTAATACCTTATTTTCCACGTGAACCACTCCCTTATTTTATTATAATCCAGGGATTGGCTTTATGCCAACCCTACAAACAACAAACAAACGTTCTGTCCTGTATATATTACCAAAAATTTCAACCAGGTACAAGGATCTATTTAAAATTCTTAAGAGAAGTTCTTGCAGTCATTGCAAGTTGTCTTACCTGTCGGAGATTTTGTCCCATGGTTCCCAGGGACTTTTTATTTTTAACGGTTGGCTGACGGAAAAGATAACTGTATAATGTACCTGAACAAGACTGGAGGGGACTCTGTGAAGGTAAATCTGCTTGGTGCTTCAATAGATAATTTAAATATGAAGGAAACCGTGTTTAAAATCATTTCTTTTATTAAACAAGGCAGCAAGGTCTGCTA
Organism: Bacillota bacterium; assembly: GCA_023481335.1. Classification (GTDB taxonomy): domain Bacteria; phylum Bacillota; class Desulfotomaculia; order Desulfotomaculales; family Desulfotomaculaceae; genus JAMCWI01. The sequence goes on from JAMCWI010000060.1 coordinate 1,404, forward strand.
CGTTATTACTTTAAATCCCGAGTACCTGTACCGGGCCCAGGATGAACCTGAACTGATGAGCCTGGTGCATGAGGCTGATTTAGTAACCCCCGACGGGGCCGGGATTGTCTGGGCTGCGAAGGCAGCCGGAACACCGGTGCCGGAAAGGGTAACGGGCATAGACCTGATGTTACACCTGATGCCGGTGGCTGAAAAGGAAG
>JAMCWI010000060.1:1667-9024 GCA_023481335.1 Bacillota bacterium
GTTCACGTGGAAAATAAGGTATTAGAACAAATTCTAGTAAGTCTGGGGGGTTTTTTTACTGGGCTCCGCTCCCGGAGTAGTTGAGGAAGCCGCAGAAAATTTGAGAAAGCAGCATCCTGCCGTAAACATTGTCGGCACTCACCACGGGTATTTCAAAGAAACCGAGGAAGAAGCAGTTATTCGTCATATTCAACAAGCAAAACCCCATCTACTCTTCGTAGCACTAGGCATGCCCAGGCAGGAGCAGTGGATTTACAAATATAAAGATCAACTACAGGTCCCCGTATCCATGGGTGTCGGCGGCAGCCTTGATGTTATAGCAGGCAGGGTACAGCGTGTATCCCCCTGGCTGCAAAGGATGCACCTGGAATGGCTGGGCCGTTTAATCAAAGAACCCCACCGCTGGCGCAGGCAGTTGGTTTTGCCGAAGTTCGCCTGGCTGGTGATCAAAAAATATGTCCTCAAGCTGTAACACCTTTGTGAAATTTCAACAAGGGTGTTATATTTTTGCCTCTATTTCCGTCCTTAATAATAGGGTATTTGCAGGTAGTCGGGAGTTAACGTCGAAATATAGTGTGAAACAGTGCATATTACTTGGTCTTTCCCCGGTTATTGGCGTTGAATCTTACCGGTGAACGATGTTACAATACTTTTGTATGCCGGTTAGTTTTGGAGGTGGCAAAATGGAACGCAAAAAACGCAGAAAGCTGAAGATACTTCCCTTTGTAGTGTTCTGTTCCTTTTTAGTGTTGGTTTTGGGTGTCGGCTATGTTTTAGCCAATCAATTCCTTTTTGACGGAAAGGGTTTCTTCGCGAATTCTAACCAAGAGGAACAGCAGGAAAAAGATATTCTTAAAAACCGCATTAACTTCCTGCTCATGGGGGTTGATGCCCGGGAGGGGGAAACCAATACCCGTACCGATACCATTATGCTGGTAAGTGTGGATAAGGAAAAGAACCGCATTGCCATGATTTCTTTACCCCGGGATACCCGGGTGAATATTCCCGGCCACGGCCTTGATAAGATTAACTCCGCCAATGTTTACGGCGGGCCTGAACTGGTGATGGACACCGTTTCTGAACTGACGGGAGTTAAGGTGGATCATTACTTAACCACCAATGTCCGTGGCTTCCGGGATATCGTGGATGCTTTAGGCGGTGTTACCATCGATGTAGAGAAGCGGATGTATTACTACGACCCCTATGATGAGTCGGATTTGCAAAAGATTGATTTGCAGCCCGGCGTGCAGAGAATGGATGGCGATAAGGCTCTCCAGTATGTGCGCTATAGAAGTGATGCTCTGGGGGATGTTACCCGGACGGAGCGGCAGCAGAAGTTTTTAAAGGCGTTGGCCAAGGAAATGATGCAGACCTCCACCATTACCAAGCTGCCTGCGCTGGTGCCCACCATCAATAAGTACATTGACACCAATCTTGGCGTTACACAAATGTACAGCCTGGCCAAGGCGGCGCGGGATTTAAGCAACGTGGAGATTGTCACCCAGACCATGCCGGGCAAGTTTCTGGACCTAAACGGCGGCAGCTACTGGAGTGTGGATCCCGAGCAGGCCAGGATGGTGGCGGAGTCTCTCATCCGGGACGGCAAGGTTTACGAAGTGGTGTTGGGTGAGGAAAACATAGATACTCGCAATATCGCAAAGAATACCGCACCTAAGCCCCAGGCTAATGAATTTCTGCCGGTAGAACCAACTCCGGAAAAAGATACGGAAGCTGTTTCCGAAACAACCCCGGAGTCTAAAAACGGAACAGATGATAAAACCGGCCAGGATAAGCCAAAGGCCGATGCTCCCAATGGATCGAATGTAGAAATCATTGTTAATCCACCCAAGGAGTCCGGTGTGGAGCAAAACAATGGTGAAACCGGCACAAGCGGTACTCAGAAACAACCTGGTGCTAACAATACTCAGGAAGGCGGGACCGATGCCGGGTCCAGCAGTTGGCTTCCTGCCGCGCCCCTATAATTCGTCTTTACTAAGCTGCATAAGAATGAATAGGAACCAGGGAGTGAGGGGTTATCTCCCTGGTTTTCTTGATTTATTGCTTAAATTTTGAATTTTAAGGAGAACTCTATCGTATGAAACGGACATTGGCTAAGCCTGTCTTATGGGTTTTTGTTTTTCTGACGGTCATCACGGCCCCGCTGTCGGCCATGGCCGATGAAAGTAAAATTGCCTTTCCGGTAGATAAGAGCATGTATTACATAAACGGGCAGGAAAAGGCCATGGAGGCCAAGACCTTTGTCAGTGGCGGAAGAACCTACGTGCCCCTGCGGTACTTGGCGGAAGCCATGGGGGCTGAGGTGAAGTGGCTAAGCGACGGGGGAAGCCACGGGCTGATCATTTTAAAGAAGGGCGGCAGTGGGGTGGTTTTTCGCCTAAACAGCAAAGACTACACCATTATTCAGGGGAATCAGGCAACTTTGAAGCAGATGGATGTAACGCCTGTAGCCAGGGAGAACCGGCTTTACCTGCCGGCCAGGCCTGTGGCAGAGGCCTTTGGCTATCAAATGAAATTTGATGCCACGACCAATTCGGTGCAGATTTATGGCTCCGGCAACCAACCTCCCATTATAGATAACCCGGAACAGCCTGCACCGGAGGCAATAAAACCCGATCCTGCTCTGGTTAACGATTTTCTTGCAACCCTGTTGACCCTGTATACCTTAATAATCTATTAATGCTATGTGGATATGGTTTAAGTATGGAGAAAGAAAAATGAGTGCTCAAAAAACGCAATCGCTGGGGGAAATCGAGGTAACCCGGGGAATTGCCATTTTGGCGGTTTTGTTGATTCACATTACCGGCCTGCCGGTTCGCTTGCTGGAACCGGACTCGGCTTCCTATTTGTTTTACACCCTGATAAACCGGGGCATGCAATTTGCCGTGCCGCTGTTTTTAATGATCAGCGCCCTGGTGCTGGCCTATGGCACCGGCTTGGACAAGGAAGTCAACCGGCCGAGCTTTTACCGAAAGCGGTGGCAAAGGGCGGTGGCGCCCTTTCTGGTCTGGACCACCCTTTACCTGGCGCTTCGTCTTTTTATCCTCCGGGATATCCCCTATGTATCCCTGAAGCAAGGATTGTTGTGGTACGGCTTTGGCAAAGGCTTTTTCCATCTCTATTTCCTGTCGGTGCTGATTCAATTCTACCTGCTGTTCCCGCTGATTCATAAGTTCTGGAAAACCTTTAAGCCCAATTTTCCGGCGGCGGTTTTCCTCTTCGGGGCCGCCCAGGTGGCCTTTTACTGGCTGAATAAGCTATACATTTACCAGCACTTTAGTTACCCGGGGTCTTTAATTTTTAGCTATAGTCTTCCCATTGGCATGGGTTTGTGGATGGGATATAATGCCGGTTGCTGGACGGCATGGTGGAAGAAATACAGGGTGCTTTTCATAACGGTCGCTGTGGCAGCAGGGGTATTTTATATCAATCGCCATTTTGCAATCCTCGATAAGGTTAAGATCAGCACCTTTTACTTCCAGATGGCCTGGGCTCTTTACGTAACCGCTCTGGGAATATGTATGGTTTTCCTGGCGAAATGGTTGGCGGCGAAAACCGATGGGCTCAGTTCCTCTTTATCCGGAATGTTTTTACAAGCAGGTCAATTTTCCTACGGCATTTATTTAATTCACCCGTTATTCCTGCTGGTTTGGCAGAAGATTTTTGTTCCGGAGGGAACCCTGGCTGTGCACCTGTCTGTTTGGGGAGGGTTTGTGGTGATCCTGGGGCTTTCCTGTTTTGCAACTTACCTTTTGGAAAGAACCTTCCTGGCGAAGCCACTTTTTGGTGTAACTCCTAAGAAATAGCTGTATAATGAGAAGTGACTGTATAAGAATAAAACTGAAAAACAGGAGTTAGAGGGGCATGAAAAATTACGGCCTTGGCAAATTGAGTATTTTGGTGTTATTTTTCTGGCTGATCAGTATCCCGGCCGGCCTTGCGGAAGCGGCCAACAAAGCGCTTATTCTTAACTACCACCATTTAGACCCCAACCCCAGGTCCAGTTCCACCATTTCCCCGCAGCTGTTTGCGGAGCAAATGAAGTATTTAAAGGACCACGGGTATACGGTCATCAGCCTGCAGCAGCTGAAGAATTATTTGACTGCGCCCCCAACTAAAGGGGCCGCAAACGGGAATACCGGTAACGGTACACTGCCGGACCGGGCGGTGGTCATTACCTTTGACGACGGGTATGCCTCCTTTTACGAGTACGCCTACCCGGTGCTGAAGGAATACGGGTTTCCCTCCGCCATGTTTACCATTGCCGGAAAGGTAAGCAATTCTCCCAATGAGATCCCTAAGCTGACCTGGGCACAGGTGAAGGAAATGGCGGCCACGGGACTGGTGGATTTTCAATCCCACACCTACAATATGCATTACCTGTTAGATAAAAAATCTGCTTTAATCGCAGAGCCCGCTGCCAAAGTGCAGGCCGATTTACATATGGCCCAGGATGTGCTGGCCTTTCATACCGGAAAGTTTATTGATGCCATTGCGTACCCCTATGGGCACTACAACAATTCGCTCATACATATGGCCCGGCAAGAGGGTTACCGGTTCGGGTTTACCTTAAACCAGGGTACCGTGCAAAGGGGGATGAACCTCATGGCACTGCCCCGGGTGGCCGTGGGGGATGAGCAGACAACCGTGCAGGAATTTGAGAAAGTGCTGGAATCAGGGGGGGAATCACGGGGACGGTTCTTGTGAACCTCCCGGGTTGAATCACGGGGACGGTTCTTGTGAACCTCCCGGGTTTATTTTGTGTCATAACTTACTGCCTGGAAGAGGGTGTGTTAAAACTCAATGATGCGGTTTAAAAGGTGGCACTATTTACTGGCAGGTGCCACTATTCTTCTTGGGGCTATTGTCTGGCTGTATTTTACAGGCGTTGGCAGAACCCCGCAGGAAATCAGCCAATTAAAACAAAGTGAAATAAAAAATTCCTATGATGTGGTGGTGGTGGGAGGGGATCCCGAAGGAATTGCCGCCGCCGTTGCTGCGGCCCGCAGCGGCAGCCGGACGCTCCTGGTGGATACCCGTCCGGTCCTTGGGGGTCTGATGACCCGGGGTTGGTTAAACAGCCTGGACATGAACTACGGGCCGGGCAAAGAGCTGCTAAACAAGGGTATTTTTCAAGAGTTTTTGAGCGGAGTGGAAGGCGATTCCTTTGATGTGCTAACCGCTGCCAACGTATTTCACCAAATGGTGAATAAGGAAGAAAACTTGGATGTCCTCCCCTCTGCGGCAGCCGTTTTACCCATTGCAGACGGAGCGGCCAGGCCCCTCCTGCAACCGGGGCAGTCGGTGGCCGGTGACCATGCTGCCGGTAAGTATCCCGTGCTTTCGGGTGAAAATTTGAATCGGGTGAAGGATGAGGGCAACAGTGGTCAGCAGGCGGGCCGGTTAACCGGCATTCAGGTATTTATGAAGGGACAGGGCGTACGGAACATTGCCGCCAGCAGGGTTATTGACGCCACCCAGGACGCAGACCTGGCGGCAGCTGCCGGGGTGCCCTTTACCTATGGGCAGGAGGATTACGGCAACCATGGCCAGGTGATGGCCGTAACGCTGGTTTTCAAATTGGAGGGCATCAGTAAAGCGGACTGGACAAAGATGATGCTGAGCCTCAACTGGCAAAGGCTGCAGGCTATGGTTGCCGCCAAGGGCAGTGCCGACCGGCATACCGGGGCCAATTTTTGGAGCGCCTGGGGTTTTGATGCCATTATGAAGGATTACAAGTCCAACAACCCGGAGGTGGCCATGCGGGGGCTGAATGTGGGGCGGCAGCGGGACCACAGTGTATTAATCAATGCCCTGCAGGTTTACGGCATCGACGGTTTAAAGGTTGAGGACCGGCAGCGGGCCAGGGAACTGGCCCAAAAGGAATTGCCCCATATTGTAGAGTATATGAAGGAACATATTCCGGGTTTTAGAAATGCCCGGCTGGCAGGGGTTGCACCTGAGCTGTATGTACGGGAGACCCGGCATATCCAGGGACTTTACCGCCTGACGGTGGATGATGTGCTGGAAAACAGGGATTTTGCCGACCGCATTGCCTTTGGTTCCTATCCCATTGACATCCAGGCCACCGACCCGCTTTTCCGGGGCAACGTCATTGGGTTCCCCACCCAGTATGCCATTCCTTTTCGCAGCATTGTGCCGCAGGGTGTGGAAAACCTGCTGGTGGTGGGGCGGGGGGCCAGCTTCGATTCCCTGGCCCACGGCAGCGCCAGGGTGATTCCCATCGGCATGGCCACCGGCCAAGCCGCCGGTGTGGCAGCGGCCCTTAGTTTGGAGACCAACGCTCCTTTTAGCGAGATGGCGAAGGATGCAAGGTTGATAGAGCAGCTGCAGCAGCACCTGGCGGACCAGGGTGTTGACCTGAAACCCTCCCAGGTGCCGCCTCCGCCGGAAACCCGTCACTGGGCCTATGAAGGAATGAAATTCATGCGCCATTACGGTTTGGCCGCCGGTGGTTACAACAATAACTACCGGTTGGATGAGAACATGTCGGAGTCCCAGTTTATCAACGGGTTAAATGTGCTACGACTGGCGGGGGTAAAGGTAAAGGAGCGTCCGGCCCTTTATCCCGAGGGGAATGAGCTCACCCTGGAGGATGTGGCCTATATGTTCTCCCGCTACCTGGGCCATGATTTTAACAAAAAGCAAGCCTATGAATACTTCGCCCAGGCCGGTTTCTGGGACAGCCAGGCGGTGGAACGTGTGCAGGCAAATAACGGTGTGGTTACGGTCGGGGCAGGCTACATGCTGCTGCAGGATTTCACCGAACGGTGCCTGGCAATAAACAAATAATTTGTTAAATTCCTTCGTACAGCAGCATATTTTTAAGGTCAATCACAGCGCCAACCCTGGACAACAGATCCAGTCCTAACAGTCCGTTGACCCTACCTGTCTGGTCAATTACACAAAAATCCATATTGCATTCATTTACATTGAAGGGACCAAAATCTACCTTGTCTACTTTCTTGACAAAGGCATACTGTCTGCCTCCCAAGCCAACACTGGTGACAATCTGGTCTTCGTCTTGATATTCCAAACCTAAATTATGAACAGAATCCGGTGAGAGAATTGAGTGTGTGGCACCGGTGTCGATGACCACATTCTCAATTACTCCTGTCTTACCATGGCAGGTAACCCGTAAAGAGGTGAACAGCAAGCCGTCTCGGTAATCAATTGCCATTTTCATACAACACCCCTGAAGCCGGGATTATTTCTAATTACCAACTCCATTTTCTCATTGCGGGTATGATAGACCAGCGTGTCGCCCCTGCTTCTCATGAGCTCTGCGGTTGCCTCTGAGGAATCGGATATACTGCGG
>JAMCWI010000039.1 GCA_023481335.1 Bacillota bacterium
AGTCAAGGTCAAAATCGGCTCATCCAGATTTGTGGATTGACCTGAATTCCACTGCAAGGTGGTGATGTTATTGTCAAATATCTCTAACCTGATTGAGCGATACCTGTTAGAGCTTCTGGCTGAAAGCGAGAAAAACCGCATAGAAATTCAGCGCAGCGAGCTGGCCATTCGCTTTAACTGCGTGCCGTCTCAAATTAACTATGTCCTGTCAACCCGTTTTACCACAGGGCATGGTTATGTAGTGGAAAGCCGCAGGGGTGGCGGGGGCTACATTAAAATAATGAGGATCCCTTTCAACAAAAAGGTCGACCAGATCCAGGAGATTTGCCGGGCTATCGGTGATTATATATCACAGGTCAACGCGGAAGGGTTGATCAAAAGGCTGCACGACGAAGGCCTGATTACCGACCGGGAGAAGAGGCTTGCCGGCGCGGCCGTCAAGAGGGATATCTTAAGGCTTGGCCTGCCCGCGTGCGATGAGTTGAGGGCGGCGATTTTGAAGGCAATGGTCACAGCGATGCTGCGCGGGGAATAAGTAATAATACGGGATATTAATAATCTGTAAAGCAACAATGGGGGTTTATATATATATGTTGTGCGAACGCTGTCAGCAGCGCCCGGCAAATGTGCATCTAACCGAAATAACAAACGGTCAAAAAAATGAAAGTAACCTTTGCGAGGTTTGTGCCCGGGAAATGCATCTTCAGGGTTTAAGTTTCAATTTTTTACCTCAGATGTCGCTGCAAAATTTTCTTGCCGGCCTTTTAAAGCACGATCCTGGAATAGGGCAGGCCGCACACGCTGATGTCGCCGGCAAAAGCTGCGAGAAATGCGGCCTTATGGAAAGGCAATTTGTAAAGCAAGGGCTCCTGGGCTGCGGCCACTGCTACAAATCTTTCGAGGAACGGCTGGAACCCCTCCTGCGCCGCATCCACGGCAGCTCGAAGCACAGCGGGAAAGTGCCCGAGCGCGCTGGAGGCCCGCTTCGCCAGGCCAGGGAAATCGAGTCATTAAAAAATCAGTTAAGGGAAGCAATTAAACTTGAAGAATTTGAACGGGCCGTGGAAATACGCGACCGGATTAGGGAACTGGAAAAAGATATGAAGCAAGGGGGAAAACAACCGGATGCCGGTCAAGGAAATATTTAATAACCCGAACAGCCGCTGGATGGATGACGACGGGCCGGAAACCGGTGTTATTATTTCAAGCCGGGTACGGGTAGCCCGAAACCTGAAAGACCTGCCTTTTCCTCATTTGCTGGATCAGGAAAAGTCTGAAAATGTGGTTAGTACTGTCACCCCGGCCTTCCAGAATGAGGAGACTTTCCGGGAAGACAGATTTGAGTTCTTCCGGATCAGCGAATTATCCCCGGTAGAAAGGCAAATATTAGTTGACAAGCACCTGATCAGCCCCGATCTTCTCAACAAGCTGGAGGGCAAAGCAGTAGTCCTCAGGGAAGACGGTGTCGTCAGCGTCATGTTGAACGAGGAGGACCACTTAAGAATACAGTGCCTGCTGCCCGGGCTGAAGCTGGAAAGGGCGTGGGAAATAGTTGAAAAGGTTGACAACGGGCTGGAAAAAACGCTGGACTACGCCTATTCGGAAAAATTCGGCTACCTCACGGCATGCCCGACGAATACAGGCACAGGGATGCGGGCTTCGGTCATGGTGCATTTGTGCGGCCTCGTCCTGACCAGGCAGCTGAACAACATGCTTAACGCCGTTCACAAGCTGGGGTTGACCGTACGCGGCCTTTATGGTGAAGGCACTGAGGCGCTGGGTGACTTGTTCCAGATATCCAACCAGATCACCCTCGGTCAGTCGGAAGGAGAGATCATCGCAAATCTTAATTCAATCGCCCGGCAGATCCTTGCCCAGGAGCGTTCCGCCCGCACTGTACTTTTTAAAGAGAAAAAAGAAATGATTATGGACCGCGCCTGGAGGGCTTTTGGTATTTTAAAAAATGCCCGGGTCATGACTTCGGAGGAAGTTATGAGACTTATTTCCGACCTGCGCCTGGGGGTCGATCTTGGGATACTGCCGGCAATGCCGTTAAAACTCTTAAATGAACTAATGGTAATGACCAGGCCGGCTTTCCTGACCCAACTTGCCGCGCGTGACATGGAGCCGCATCAGCGTGATATTTTCAGAGCCGAGCTGGTCAGAAACGGGCTTTCAGGCCTGGACGGCCTGGCTGGGTAGCGAAATTTAACTTATCAGAGGTGATCTATATGTTCGGAAGGTTTACTGAACGAGCTCAAAAAGTGTTGATCCTGGCCCAGGAAGAGGCCAGGCAAATGGGATATTCCTACGTCGGCACCGAGCACCTGCTGCTTGGCCTGATCAAAGAAGGAGAGGGTGTTGCGGCCAAGGTGCTGGCCACCCTGGACATCGACGGTGACCGGGTGCGCCAGGTAGTACAGCAGCTTACCGAAGCGTCCAAGGGTGAGACAGCGGCGGAGCCGGTGCTCACACCGCGCGGGAAAAGGGTGCTGGAACTCTCGATAGACGAAGCGCGCCGGATGGGTGTGGGTTATGTCGGCACGGAGCACCTGCTCCTGGGTTTGATCAGGGAAGGGGAAGGAATGGCGTCTCAGGTATTGAATGCCTTCGGCGCCGACCAGGGGAAAGTGCGCGCCCTGGTGTCCCAGCTGCAGGGTGGCCAGGCGGCCGGCGGGCAGCCGTACGGCCCTTCTTCAGGCGCCCACGGGCAGGCCAAGGGAGGTGTGCCTACACAGACTTTGGACAAGTACGGGCGCGACCTTACGGTTATGTCAAAAGAGGATAAACTTGACCCGGTAGTTGGCAGGGAGAAAGAGATCGAGCGGGTAATCCAGGTATTGTCGCGGCGCACCAAGAACAACCCGGTTTTAATAGGCGAGCCGGGTGTCGGCAAAACCGCCATAGCGGAAGGACTGGCACAACGTATAGTTTCCGGCAATGTACCGGAGGTGCTGTCCGGCAAACGGGTGGTTACTCTTGACATGGGTTCGCTTGTGGCCGGTACCAAGTACAGGGGAGAGTTTGAAGAGAGGCTCAAAAAGATTATTGAGGAAATTCGCCAGGCAGGCAATATTGTCCTTTTTATCGACGAGCTGCACACCCTGGTGGGCGCCGGCGCCGCTGAAGGCGCGATTGACGCCGCCAATATCTTGAAGCCGGCCCTGGCCCGCGGTGAGTTGCAGTGCATCGGCGCCACCACCCTGGATGAGTACAGAAAACACATAGAAAAAGATGCTGCGCTCGAGCGGCGGTTCCAGCCGATCACCGTTGCCGAGCCCACGGACGAAGAAACTCTGGCGATTTTAAAGGGGCTCAGGGACAGGTACGAGGCGCATCACCGGGTACGCATCACCGACGCTGCCCTGGAGTCGGCGGCAAGGCTGTCTGCACGCTACATTACCGACCGCTTCCTGCCGGATAAAGCCATAGACTTAATGGACGAGGCAAGCTCACGGGTACGCCTGCAGGCCTTTACCCCTCCACCTGAAGTCAAGGAATTGGAAAACAAGCTGGAAGACGTCCAAAAAGAAAAGGAGGCCGCGGTTAACGGGCAGGAGTTTGAGAAGGCTGCGGAACTTCGCGACCAGGAACAAAAAATAAAAGCCCAGCTCGAAAACTTGAGGGAAAACTGGAACCAGCAAAAGGGTGGCGCCGAACTGGTGGTTGACGAGGAGGACATTGCCGGCATCGTCTCAAGCTGGACCGGTGTTCCTGTCCGCAAACTGGCCGAAGAGGAGTCTGAAAGGCTCTTAAAGATGGAGGACGAATTGCACCGGCGGGTAGTCGGCCAGGACGAGGCGGTCCGGGCTGTGTCACGGGCGGTACGGAGGGCCCGGGCAGGACTGAAGGACCCGAAGCGGCCCATTGGCTCGTTTATTTTCCTGGGCCCCACCGGCGTGGGGAAAACCGAGATGGCCCGGGCGCTGGCCGAAGTTCTCTTTGGCAGCGAGAATTCCATGGTGCGCATCGACATGTCGGAGTACATGGAGAAGTTTTCGGTTTCGCGCCTGGTGGGAGCGCCGCCAGGTTACGTCGGGTACGACGAGGGCGGCCAGCTCACCGAGGCGGTGCGAAGGCGCCCCTACACGGTTGTTCTGCTCGACGAGATAGAAAAGGCCCACCCCGAGGTTTTCAACGTGCTGCTTCAGGTTATGGAGGACGGCCGCCTGACTGACGCCAAGGGGCGCACGGTCGACTTCCGCAACACTGTGATAATTATGACCTCGAACGTCGGCGTGCAGTCCATCCACCGCGAGGCCACACTCGGCTTCAAGGCAGGAGAGGCCACCCCTGGGGAAGACTACGAAAATATGAAGAAAAAGGTCATGGAGGAGCTTAAACGTACATTCCGGCCGGAGTTTTTAAACCGCGTCGACGAAATAATCGTTTTCCACTCCCTGACTGCGGAGCACATCAGGGCGATCGTCGACCTGATGCTTAAAGAAGTAATTGACAGGATGAAGGAGCATGATATAAAAGTCCGGATCTCCGACCCGCTGAAAGACCTTCTGGCCAGGGAGGGCTTCGACGAGACATACGGCGCCCGGCCGCTCCGGCGCGCAATCCAGCGCCTTGTTGAAGACCGTCTATCCGAAGAGCTGTTGAAGGGTGTTTTCAAGCGCGGTGAAAGCATCGAACTCGATATCAACGAGACAAGCAAGGCATAGAAATGGGGTCAGGCTTTACTTTACTTTCACTTAATTGGGGACATTCCTTCACTCTAATCGGGGACATTCCTTCGATGAGAGAAACAAAATATAAAAATATTGTCCTGATGATGTTACAAGAGTAAATGAAACTTCTAAAAGGAACCGAGAAAGTGTGTCCCTGTACCTTAGCCAGGTGTGTCCCCTTACCTTTTTAGGTATTCACAAAGTAAAAGCCCGGCCCCCTGTGCCCTCTGTTTTACGAAGGAATTCTAAAGTTTATAAACATGTAAACATGTAAACAACGTCCCCCTACATGGTGCGGTAGTTGACGAACTGGAGGGGTATATCGTAATCCTGGTCCTTTATGAGCTGCATGATCTTTTGCAGGTCGTCGCGGTTTTTTCCGCTGATCCGGAGCTGGTCTTCCTGGACGGAGGCCTGGACTTTAAGCTTGCTGTCTTTCACCAGCTTTATGATCACTTTGGCCCTGTCCTTGTCTATACCCTGGATGAAAGTTACTTTCTGGCGCACGGTATCTTTGGCCGCGGGTTCGACCTTGCCGTAACGGACCGCCTTTAAGTTTACTCCCCTTTTTACCAGTTTACTTTCCAGTATGTCTATCACGTTTTTTAACTTAAATTCGTCATCGCCGACCAGGGTGATCTGTTCCCCGTCGAAGAGGATGTCGCTTTTGCTCCCCCTGAAATCAAAACGGGCTCTCATTTCCTTAGCGGCCTGGTTCACCGCGTTTTTTATTTCCTGCAGGTCGACTTGCGACACTATATCAAAGGAATTTTCTTTGGCTGCCAATTTATCCACTCCTCCTTTTCATACAGTTGCGATTAATAAGTATTATAGTCAGGGCATTATGTTGTTTTCAACTATATCCCAGTCTTAAGCCTTTGTAAAGAAAGTTTAATGCAGGCCGGGGGCTTATTGGCTGCCGGTACCTTTTTCGACAATTTTCCAAAATAACCGGCTCCAATGCGATTTTAGCTTGTGACGGGCGCCTTTCGAATGCTATAATATGGTACTGATTAAATTCGGAGTGTATCTAATGCGCGTTAAAACCACTTTCTACTGCCAGGAGTGCGGCCAGCGCTCAACCCGCTGGCTCGGCCGCTGCCCCGGCTGCGGCGCCTGGAACAGCCTGGTGGAAGAAAAGGAAAACCGTCCGCAGAAGGGCCCGGAACCGCGGGAACGGGGAAATTTCCCCTGCCCGGTGACTGAAGTGCCGGGGGACGATTTGGTGAGAGTTTCCACAGGCACGGGCGAGATGGACCGGACACTGGGAGGCGGCGTCGTGCCTGGTTCTCTGGTCCTGGTCGGCGGCGACCCCGGTATAGGTAAATCGACCCTCCTTTTACAGGTAGCGCATCACATCAGCCGGCAGTTGAAAGTGCTGTACGTTTCGGGAGAGGAATCTGACCGCCAGATACGCCTGCGGGCGGAACGGCTTGGCGCTTTCTCGCCGGATCTCCTGCTGCTCACCGAAACCGACGTCGACGCGGTGGAGCAGAGCCTTAAAGACCTTCTCCCCCCGGTTGTAGTGATAGACTCGATCCAGACAATGTACAAAGGTGATGTCGGCTCTGCGCCAGGCAGCGTCGGGCAGGTGAGGGAGTGCTCCGCCCAGCTTATGCGGCTGGCCAAGAGTACAGGCATATCTATTTTCCTGGTCGGGCATGTTACTAAAGAGGGAATGATCGCAGGTCCGCGTGTCCTGGAGCATATGGTCGACGTGGTGCTATACCTTGAAGGGGACCGGCACCAGTCTTACCGTATCCTCAGGTGCGTCAAAAACAGGTTTGGCTCAACCAACGAAATTGGCATCTTTGATATGCAGGGGAAAGGCTTGGCCGAGGTAGCCAACCCGTCCGGCATGTTTCTATTAAACCAGGCGCACCGGGATGTGCCGGGCTCCGCTGTAGTAGCCAGCCTGGAAGGTACAAGGCCGCTGCTCGTGGAAATCCAGGCTCTGGTGTCACCATGCGGCTATGGAATGCCGCGGCGCATGACCGCGGGTGTTGACCATAACCGGGTATCGCTGATTGTGGCGGTCCTTGAAAAGCGGGTGGGGCTGCACCTTGGGGGAAACGATATTTACGTGAATGCGGTGGGCGGTGTCAAGCTCATGGAACCCGCGGTGGACCTGGGCATCGCGCTGGCGCTTGCCTCAAGCTTCAGGGATATACCGGTGGACCCCTACCTTGCAGCCGCGGGGGAAATAGGCCTGACCGGGGAGCTGCGCAGTGTTTCCGGCGCCGAAAAGCGTGCCAGGGAAGCTTCCTTGCTTGGTTTTCAGCGGTTTTTGCTGCCCGGCCCCGTTACTTCGGACGCCCCGGAGGGGATAGCGGTTATTTATGCCGGAACATTATCAGAGGCCATTGAAGCGGCCCTTCCTGTGTGACGTGTATATGCTTAAGAGGTGTGTCAGTTGAAAGAAGAAAAGCTTGAGGAAAGGCTCTCCAGGGTTTTACGTTTTGTAGCGCCCGGCACGCCGCTGAGAGAGGGCCTGGAAAATATCCTGCGGGCCACGTCCGGTGGGTTGATAGTAATCGGCGATTCTGCTGAAATAAGGGAGATCTCCGAGGGAGGTTTTGTGATCAACGCCGAGTTTTCCCCGGCCAGGCTTTACGAGCTGGCCAAGATGGACGGGGCGATCATCCTCAGCAAAGACGCAAGGAAAATACTGGCGGCAAATACCCAGCTTATACCGAGTCCGAACATTCCTTCCGGTGAAACCGGCATCAGGCACCGCACTGCGGAGCGGGTGGCCAAGCAGACAGACACGCTGGTGATCACCATTTCACAACGCCGCGGCATAGTCACTTTATATAAAGGGAATCTCAAATATGTCTTAAGGGATATGAGCGTTATCCTGGACAAGGCCGGACAGGCTATTCAGACCCTGGAGAAATACCGTTCGGTGCTGGGCCGCGTGATGGTAAATTTAAGTGTACTGGAATTTGAAGACTCGGCAACGCTCTTTGATGCTGCCAAATCTATTCAGCGGGTGGAAATGGTCTTAAGAGTGGAAAAAGAAATAGAAAGGTATACCAGCGAGCTGGGAGTGGAGGGAAGGCTGATCACCATGCAGACGGAGGAACTGGTATCCGATGTAGAAGAGGAAGGTTTAAGGGTAATCCAGGATTACGCGACGACCATGGGCGAAAAAACCCCCTCTAACATCTTCAGTGTAATCCGGAGCTGGCCGGCTGAAGATCTCCTGGACCTTTCCCTAATCGCCCGGGCGCTTGGCTATCCCGGGAGCGCCAGTATCCTGGAACAGCACGTCTCGCCGCGCGGGTACCGGATCCTGGAAAAGATTCCCCGCCTGCCCCTGCCCGTGGTAGACAACCTGGTAAAGACATTCGGCACGCTGAGCAGAATGCTGGTAGCCACGATCGAGGAACTGGACGAGGTGGAAGGTATAGGTGAGGTCCGCGCCCGCTCTATTAAAGAGGGGCTTCAGCGCTACCGCGAGCACCTGGTGCAGGAGAGGTGAACATCAACCCGATGCGGACGAAATCTTGGAGTTTCAAAAAATTCTTCCGGGCGCGTACCCCGCGCTTTTTATTTTTATAGACTCTGAAAATAATCTTTTATCCAACCTCAACGGCACCGGCTGCAGCCGGTCCGGGGGATTATCCGCAGCGGCGCGGAGCACTGGTTGCGTTTCATGGCGCGTGCAGGCATGCAGATTTGCTCGAATAAAAACGCTTTTTTCATCTCTGATGGCGACGCGTCAGCGGTAGGGTGGTCTAAATATTCAAACTTTATTCAAAACTTTATTGACACTTCCTTGCGGCTATGCTAGAATTATAGTTTATTTGACAGAGACTCTTTTTAATGCTATACTATTTTCACGGGAATTTTTTTTAAGGAGGGTACGGTATTTGTTTAAAATAGGGGATAAAGTTGTGTACCCGATGCATGGCGCAGGAGTTATCGAATCCATTGAAGAGAAAGAAGTCCTGGGAGAAAAGCGGCAGTATTACATTTTAAAGCTCCCGGTTGGCGATATGAAGGTCATGATCCCTATTCAAAACGGTATAGAGGTCGGTTTACGTGAGGTTATCGACGACGATGGCGTTCAAAAAGTTTTTCACATATTGCGTGATCAGACCTCGGTTATGTCCACCAACTGGAACAGGAGGTACCGGGCCAACCTGGAGAAGATCAAAAGTGGAAACATTTTTGAGGTTGCGGAAGTAGTGCGGAACCTTGCCAAGAGAGAGCGTGAAAAAGGC
>JAMCWI010000106.1 GCA_023481335.1 Bacillota bacterium
TTCTTCAGGATCATTAATGGTTGTAATCAGGGTAGATAAGGCATGAATCATTCCGAAAAGCACCGGATTCTTGTCGATTCCCCGTTCACGGCACCACTGGGCTACTGATACCTTTTCGTATTTATCGAACTCCTCCTTGCTTACTCTCGGCAAATAAAACTCCATGAATTCACGTTTGTTCTCTTTTAACATTTCTTCTATTTTGGGGTCCAGACTGCCCATATAATCAAGGTAGGATTGGTCGCCAATATAGGTGATGTTGGTATTTCCGGCAAATTTAACACCGGCCTTTTCCCCACTGCCAATGATCGAGTCCAGATCGTAGAAATATCCTCTGCCATTTAAAGCAACCCCGTGGTATCCCACATCTATCTGGTAGCCTTCGAGCAGCCTGCTGGAGATAATCTCCTTTATGGACGGATTTGACTTGGCCAGCCAGGTGTATTGCTGGCCCAGCCTCTTCCGGTACCACTGCTCCCCATTGTCCATAATCTCCTCGCCTTTGAAGGTGGTGGCCCGTCCTCCTACCCGGTCTGACTGCTCGGCCAATAATACCTTCCATCCTTCATGGGCCAGCAGTGAGGCCACCGTGAGACCTCCTACGCCCGCACCCGCCACTATCGCATCATAGTTATTGCCTGTCATGGCAACAGCCCCTTTCAGTACAATTCACAAGAGCTTTTTTCCAGCTGCTTAAATTACCTTTATAACGCCGTCCTGGGCAAGTTTATTAATGTTCTCCTCCGGATAACCCAGGCTGCTGAGTATTTCACGGGTATGCTCTCCCAGCATGGGCGCGGGCCCGCTTATCGAAGCCGGGGTGCGGGAAAATTTTATAGGAATATTTGCCGTAGACACCCGTCCCGCAATTGGATCGTCTATATCTACCACTATCCCTCTTTCCTTAACGTGCGGCATGGCTAACACCTCATCAATATTCAAGATGGGGGAAACGGGATTGCCGCGCGCCTGCAACAACCCAATAATTTCATTAAGGGTATGTTGACTCGACCACTTGCTTATTTCCTCGCTCAGTTCATCATAATTTTTGCAACGGCCGGGGTTGTCGGCAAAACGGGGATCGGTGGCAAGTTCCGGCCTTCCCATAATCTCACACAGCTGCTCCCATAATTTATTATTGGCTGCCGGTATAATGACCCATCGGTCATCCTTTGTAGGGTAGCTGTCAAAAGGAGCGATGGTAGGCACCCTGTTGCCCGTCCTGCCCAGCAGTTTACCTTCCCAGGTATAGGTAGGCAGATCGTAATAACTTATAAGGACATCCTGCATTGAAATATCAACATGCTGGCCCAGGCCGGTCTTCTCCCGGTTATAAAGCGCCGCCAGCAGGCCAATGCACCCAAAGGCCCCGCTGCTGGTATCTCCAATCAGCACACCCACCCGGGTCGGCGGACCTCCCGGGTGACCGGTTACGCTCATAATCCCGGACATGGCCTGGCCAACGATATCATAACCAGGCAGGTGCGACATCGGCCCGGTCTGTCCGAATCCTGAAACAGATACCATAATCAATCCAGGGTTTATCCTGCTCAGAGTTTCGTAGTCAATTCCCCATCGTTTCATGGTGCCGGGCGTGAAGTTCTCCACCAGTACATCGGACTGCTTGGCCAGCTCTTTAATAATCTCCTGTCCCTCCGGCTTGTTCAGGTCTACGGCCAACCCCTTTTTTCCACGGTTCATCCAGATAAAGCTGGAGCATATTCCGTTCTTCTGCGGCATAAAGTGCCTGGCATCGTCCCCTCGCACCGGATGCTCCACTTTAATTACATCCGCACCCATATCCACCAATAAATATGTTACAGTGGGACCGGCGATGACTATAGTGATGTCAATTACCTTTAGTCCTTCAAGCAGTTTGGATCTGGACATTACTTCCCATCCTTTCAATATTGAATTTCAGACCTTGAAAACACTTAATGCTTCCGCTTATACTCACGGTAGATCTGATCAGCGATAATAACCCGCTGGATTTCGGAAGTACCCTCTCCCAGAGTTCCCAGGCGGGCCTCTCTGGACAGCCGTTCCAGAGGATAGCTGCGGGTATATCCATACCCGCCGTGGATCTGCAGGGCCTCGTAAGTAACTCTCCTTTTATTAAAAAAATGAATCTTTCACCAGCTGAGATCCGATGATCATTCTCTGAATCTGGTTGGTTCCATCAACGATCTGCGTAATCCGGGCATCCCGGACCAGCTTTTCCATGCCGTATTCCCTTGTGTATCCATACCCGCCGAACACCTGCAGAGCCTCGTTGGTGGCCTTAACCACCATATCGGAACAATAGGTTTTACAGATGGCCGATTCAAGGGAAAAGGGACGGTTCTGATCGCACAGCCAAGCCGCATGGTAATACATATTGCGGCCGGTAACCACTCCGATGGCTATGTCGGCCAGTATAAACTGTATGGCCTGGAAGGAGCCTATCGCTTTACCGAACTGCACCCGCTGCCTGGCATAACTTACAGCGGCATCAAGGGCTGCCTGGGCGGTGCCCACTGATGACGCCCCTACGCTTACCCGGGCCTTGTCCAGGGTCCCCAGAGCCAGTCTGGCCCCCATCCCTTCCTCGCCGATGCGGTCTTCAACCGGAACCCGAACGTTTTCCAGAATAACCTCCGCGGTATCGGAGGCCCGGATGCCCATCTTCTTTTCCTTCTTGCCTACCGAGACGCCGGGGATGCCCGCCGGCACATAAAAGGCGGTTACCCCCTTTACTCCCAGGCTTTTATCTACTGTGGCAAAAATAACGTACTGGTGGGCCACCCCGCCATTGGTAATGAAACACTTGGAACCGTTGAGAATGTAGTAATCTCCTTCGCGCCGGGCGGTGGTGGACATGCTGCCGATGTCGGAACCGGCGTTCGGCTCGGTCAGCCCAAAGGCCGCCAGAGCGGGGCCCTCAACCAGAGGCCTGAGCATGCGGGCTTTTTGCTCATCCGTGGCGCCGATGAGAATGGGCAGCGTTCCCAGGGTATTGGCGGGGATAAAGGTGGTTAACCCGGCGCATCCATAGCCCATTTCTTCCACTATGAGGCAGTAAGTCAGGAAATCAAGGCCAGGCCCGCCAAATTCTTCCGGGATTGAGGTATTCATTAGGCCTACGTCCCAGGCCTTCTTTACCAGGTCAAAGTTAAATCTTTCTTCTTCATCGTGCTGGAGGGCAATGGGTATAACCTCTTTTTTAACAAAATCCCGGGCCATGCGGCGAATATCTTCCTGTTCACCGGTCAGTTCAAAACTTACCATTTATTGTCAGCTCCTGTTCTATCTTCCTTTAAATTGCGGGCGTCTCTTCTCGCTGAAGGAACGCATCCCTTCTTTTTGATCCTCGGTGGCAAACAAAATTGCAAAATTTCGCGCCTCAATGAGGCTGCCGGTGGACAGGTCCACTTCCATGCCCTGATTAATCGCCGATTTTGCCATCATGAGGGCGATTGCCCCTTTACTGGCAATTTTTCGCGCCAGCTTCATGGTTTCTTCCATCAGGGACTCCACCGGGACCACCTTGTTAACCAGCCCCAGGCGCTCTGCGGTTTGTGCGTCGATAGTATCGCCGGTGAAAATCATTTCCTTGGCCTTGCGCTTACCAATCATTCTCGGAAGCCGCTGGGTGCCTCCGGCGCCGGGAATAATCCCCAGCTTGATTTCCGGCAGGCCAAAGACCGCCGTTTCGGATGCCACCGCCAAATCGCAGGCCAGGGCCATTTCCGTTCCCCCGCCCAAGGCAAAGCCGCTGACTGCCGCGATGACCGGTTTGTTCAGGTTGTCAATCCGGTCGTAACACTCCCGGCCAAATTCCTTGTAAAAACTTTGGGCTACATACACCGGATTCATGATTTCCATCTGGCGTACATCTCCACCGGCGGAAAATACCTCCGTTCCCCCGGTTAAAACCACCACCCTGGTGCCGCTATCCTCAGCAACCTCCCTGATAGCCCGTGAAATATCCGCCATCATTTCCTGGCTCATGGCGTTTTTATTCTCCGGCCTGTTGAACTTAATAACGGTAACCCCGTCTTCATGCTTTTCCAGCAAAATGTTAGCGTATTCCATCCGAGCCTCAGCCCCTCTATCATTCTTTTTACTTTTTGGTATAATCGTAAAACCCCCGGCCGGCTTTACGGCCCACATGACCTGCTTCTACCATACGGTGCATCAGTGAAGGCGGGTAAAATTTAGGGTCCCCGGTATCCTGGTAGATAGCCAGGGCAGCCTGGTAAGTAGTATCAATGCCGGTCATATCAATCAACTCCAGCGGCCCCATGGGGTAGTTGTACCCCAGGCGGTAGCCCTTATCAATATCCTCCGCTGTGGCCACCCCATCCTGAACGCAGCGAATAGCTTCCATAACCCAGGGCATTCCGATCCGGTTAAGTAAGAATCCCGCGCAGTCCATACGGCAAACCACAAAATCTTTACCTATCTTTAAGGTGAATTCCTTGACCAGATTCAGTGTTTCCTCGGAAGTGGATAATCCGCAGACCAGTTCCACCAGCCGCATCATGGGCACCGGGCTGAAAAAGTGCGTGCCCACCACCCGGCTTGGCCTGTTGGTGGCGGCCGCCAGCTTGCTGATGGGAATTGCCGAGGTATTGCTGGCAATGACCACCTCGGGGCGGCACAACTGGTCCAGTTTTTTAAATACCTCCAGCTTAAGCTCCAGATTCTCCGGCACCACCTCAATCACCAGGTCAGCTTCCGCAGCCCGGTTGATGTCGGTGGTTACCTGAATGCGGGCTAAAGCTCCGCCCTTTTGCTCCGTGGTAATGGCTCCTTTTTTAATGAAACGGTCTAAGGACTTATCAATGGTGGCCAGCGCCCTATCCAAAAAAATATTGTCCACATCGCTCATAATAACCTGGTAGCCGGCCACAGCCGAAACCTGGGCAATGCCGTTTCCCATTAACCCGGCGCCAACTACGAATACTTTTTTAACTTCCATAGATATCGTCTCCTTAATTATGATGTGAAATATAATTTTTCCATCAATCTATTGTTTCGCGAGTATTGAACACTAATATTAATCCTTTCGCTTATTACCTTTCCGGAAGATTCAGCAATACCCGGGCTTCCTCCGGCGTGGCCGGCCCGCGTCCTATAGTGCTGCCCATCTTCACCGCCAGGGCCACCTGCTCATAGCTCCCCCTGGCCAACACACCTTCCGATATCCAAATGTTGTCCTCCAGACCAACCCGGACATTTCCGCCCAGGGCCAGAGAAAGCATATTGCAAACCGGCTGAAGCTTGGGGCCAATCGAAGTCGCCACCCAGGTAATACCATCGGGAGCGCCGGCGATATATTGCGCCAGATTGCCCACAGAAAAAGGCATGCCCCCGGCGATGCCGAAGAGAAAATTGTAATGCCGGGGCTCTTCAAAAACACCTTGCAGGCTGGTTAGCCTTACGTTCTCCATATGCCCCAGATCATAGACCTCCAACTCCGGCTTAACCTTATTTTCCTTCATGACCCTGGCAAAACTGCTTAGCATGGCAAAAGTGTTCTCAAACACTGTTTCGGTTATTAACTCGCCGGTTTTACGGTTAATCAGCGCGAAATTCATGCTGCCGGTGTTTAGTGAGGCCATATCGGGCTTAATGACCTCTATCGGCTTGATCCTTGCCTCTGCCGGGACTCCCGCTCTGATGGCCGTACTGAGGTTTATCAGTATTGGGCATCTTTCCCGGACAGCATCAACCACCCGTTGTATCTGGTCTATATTTTCCGTGGGGAGGCCGGTCTGAGGATCCCGGGCGTGTATATGTACAACTGCAGCTCCCTCCTGGTAGCACCTATACGCCTCTTCAGCAAACTCTTCCGCTGTGTAAGGCACCGCCGGATTCTGATCTTTCATTGTGGCAGCGCCGGTAAGAGCGGCACATATAACATACTTCTTATTGGGTCTCAGGACATCAATTTCCATAACCTGCATGCCTCCTTAGATTGCTGTATTCTCTGCTTACGATTTTTGAATCTCTTTGAATATGATGTTCTAACTCCTTTCAATTTTGAATAGTGCAAAAATTTATTTGGTTATATTTTTGCAATTACCATGCCCACTTTTTCAGCAGTATCTAATAATTCTCACCTGGTTATTTATAAATAAGAATTTTATTCAAATTTTTTATTTAAACGCCTTATTCTAAACCAATGAAAACGATAATTAAGTACAATTTATGCACTTAATCATTGTTGCATTCAGGTGAAGTTATTTGCGCAAACAATAACATCGGTGCAATTCATGTACATAACGGTTTTTAAGCTCAACATAGTTGACAAGGCTTATGCGCATGCCTTCCGTGCGGATATGAGCCTCCCGTTTAATTTGCCGGTATTGCTATAACATATAATCCTATTAAGGCACCCTTATTGCATAAACTTATCCCAATGGAAATGCATGGTGTTTCGCTGCCATGAATAGGCTTTATTTTCAGAAAGGAGAAAGCAATGAGCAAAAACGATGTAGTCATAGTCAGTGCGGTAAGGACTCCCTTTGGAAAATTTGATGGAATCCTCAGGACCATCCCGAGCTTCGATCTGGGAATCATGGCCTTGAAGGAGGTTGTTGCCCGTATAAATATGGATCCGAAAGATGTGGACGAGGTCTACTACGGAACTTGTATACCAGCCGAATACGCAATACTGACCAATGTCCCCGCGAGGCAAATCACCCTTGGTGCGGGATTTCCCGAAGACAACATATCGTTGACGATAGACCGGGCCTGCTGCTCATCCATGACGGCGCTTAGGCTCGGCTATAGAGCCGTCAAGGCGGGGGATGCCGAGGTGGTTATCGCCTCGGGAGCGGAAAACATGGGTAATGTGCCGCTGATTGCCGGCGCTGCTAAGGCAAGATGGGGTAATCGACTGGGTCCCATTGAACTGGAAGATGTGCTTTTTGAGCTGGGCTATGGGAGGCGGGGGTTTGCGCCGGTAGCCACAGATGCGGGCCATGTATCCCTTGAATATGGAGTTTCCCGGGAAAAGCAGGATGAGTGGGCGGTAGGAAGCCATCAGAAATGGCACAGGGCGTACGGCGAAGGAAAGTATAAGATTGGCGGGGAGCTTATGTCCATCAAAGTTCCTCAGAAAAAAGGAGAGCCCCTGGTCATGGAAAAGGACGAATCACCGAGAGAGAAGCTTTCGGCGGAAAAGTTGTCCTCGCTGAAAACAGTCTACGAAAGCCCCACAGTATCTGCAGGGAACGCACCGGGCCTCAATTCCGGCGCATCCGCCGTTGTGCTCATGTCCCGGAAGAAGGCCGAAGCAATGGGCCTGACACCAATGGCCACCATAGAAGCATGTCAGGCAGCAGCCGGCACGCCAAAGTATATGGCGTGTGTTCCCGCCCAGACCATGGGAAAATTGTTGGACAGGGCCGGGATGACCATAGATGACATGGATTTGATCGAAATCAATGAGGCCTTTGCAGCAGTGACACTGGTATCGCTCAAGATGCTGGCCAATGATGATCCTGTAAAATGGCAGGAACTGCAGGACAAGACCAATGTGAACGGCGGCGCCATTGCCATCGGCCATCCGGTTGGTGCCAGCGGCGCCCGTATTACCATGACCATGATGTACGAACTGATAAGACGGGGCGGCGGCAAGGGAATTGCCGCTATCTGCGGCGGTCTCTCCCAGGGCGAAGCCATTATGATCAGTGTAGGATGATTGCAGGACAAAAGATGATAATATCTGCCGCATTTCTTGGATGTGCTGTGATTTGCACAGGGTGTTCTATTAGTGCAGCTTGTGTACAAAAAATATGGAGGATTAGCCATGCAAATAGGAAAAACCATCGATGAATTAAAAGTCGGTGAAGAAGCCAGCTTTACCAAAACCATTACCGAAGTTGACATTGCCATGTTCGCCGCCATAACCGGTGACTTCAACCCGGTTCACACAAATGAAATATACGCTCAGAAAACACACTTCGGAAAAAGAATTGCCCATGGAGGTATTGCAGCCGGTTTAGTTGCTCCGATACTGGGCATGATGCTGCCGGGGCCCGGTACAATTGCCTTGGAAGTAAGGAACAAATTTTTAGCCCCGGTTTATCCCGGGAACACCATAACCTGCACCGGTGTTGTACAGGAAAAAGATGAGGAGCGTAATATTGCAACCATATACTTTACGCTCAATAACGAGAACTCGGTTAAGGTAATGGAATGTTGGGCGAAAGTAATGCCGCCAAAAAAAGTTTCCTAGGGATAAAGAGGAATTTTTCCGAGAAGAAGGATAGAAAAAGGAGGAATATTTGAATGGAAAAGCCCATGGATGATAAATATAAACTATTTATTGACGGCAAATGGCTAGATGGAATAGAGGGCAAGACCTTTAACACATACTGTCCGGCCAATGGCGAATTGCTTGCCACCTGTGCGGACGCAGGCCGGGAAGACGTGGATCTGGCGGTAAAAGCGGCATGGAAGGCTTTTGAATACTGGAGAAAAGTTGACCCTAAAGAGCGGGCGGACAGGTTGATGAAGATAGCAGCTTTAATAGAAGAGAGAATTAATCATTTTGCTTTAATAGAAAGTATGGAAAGAGGGGCGGCCATAACCGAGCCAATGGTGGTTGAGATTCCCTTCGCCATAGATTGTTTCAGGTATTTTGCCAGCGCCATCAGAACCGAAGAAGGACGAGCGGTCATGATCGATGACAATACCCTAAGTATTATTCTCAGAGAGCCGATTGGCGTGGTGGGACAGATCGTGCCCTGGAACTTTCCTTTTAACCTGGCAGTCTGGAAGTTAGCCCCCGCCCTGGCGGCGGGTAATACGATAGTGATTAAGCCATCCTCCAACATATAATTGCCCG
>JAMCWI010000099.1:0-465 GCA_023481335.1 Bacillota bacterium
CCGACCCTACGGCGGGCTGGTGGCAGGCTCCGTGGGGCCCCTGGGCAAGTTTTTGCAACCCCTTGGCACCATGACCTTTGATGAGGCCTACGGGCAGTTCTTTGAACAATGCCGCGCCCTGGCAGAGGCGGGGGTTGATTTAATCCTCTTTGAAACCTTTGGGGATATCGGTGAGATGCGGGCCGCCCTTATTGCGGCGGCGGACGCCGGAGATGTGCCGGTGGTGGCCAGCTTTACCTTTGATGAAACCGGCCGCACCTTCACGGGAACCGACCCGGAAACCGCCGCCGTGGTGGCAGAGAGACTGGGTGCTGCGGCCATTGGCGTCAACTGCTCGGTGGGGCCTGGTGAACTGGTGCAAGTGGTGCAAAAACTTACCCAAAGCACCAATTTGCCCATATTGGTCTCCCCCAATGCGGGTATGCCGGAAATGGTGGAGGGCCGCACAGTCTTCCGGGAGACACC
>JAMCWI010000099.1:475-8829 GCA_023481335.1 Bacillota bacterium
AGGCGTGTGCTGCGGCACCACCCCGGAACATATTAAGGCCATTGGGCAAAGTGTTAAAGGATTACCCTTCAGAATACGTGATAAAAAATTTAGCCTGCGGGTGGCCAGCCGGGTGAAAACCGTGACCATTGATCCCCAGGGGATGCCGGTGGCCATTGGGGAACGTCTGAACCCCACCGGCAAAAAGGCGCTGCAGGCGGAGATTAAGGAAGGCAAGACCGAGATTACCCGCCGGGATGCCCTGGCCCAGGTGGAGGCCGGTGCCGCCATTCTGGACATTAATGTAGGGGTCGGGGGTGTGGACCAAGTGGCAGCCATGGAGCGGGCTGTCCAAGCAGTGCAGGTGTTGGTGGATACCCCCCTGTGCATAGACAGCACTGACCCCCGGGTTATTGAAGAGGCGCTTAAACTCTACCATGGCAAGGCCATCATTAACTCGGTGAACGGCGAAGAAAAAAGCCTGCAAACCATCTTGCCCTTAGCCAAACGTTACGGTGCCGCCCTCATCGGCCTCACCCTGGATGATGAAGGCATACCGCCTACGGCGGAGGAACGCCTGGCAGTGGCCCGCAAAGTCATGGAGCGAGCCGAGGAATTGGGCATCCCTCGCCAGGATCTGATGATTGACTGTCTGGTGCTCACCGTCAGCGCCCAACCCGAAGGGGTGCCGGAAACCCTGAAGGCCATTGCCCTGGTGAAAAAAGAACTGGGGCTAACCACCAGCCTGGGAGTCAGCAACGTATCCTTCGGCCTGCCCAACCGGGGACTGATCAATGCGGCCTTTTTTGCCATGGCCCTGGCTGCCGGTCTGGATGCCGCCATCTTAAATCCCCAGGAACAGCGCATGATGGAAACCCTGCTGGCCTCGGCGGTGCTGACCGGCCGGGATGTCCGGGCGGCAGCGTACATTGCCCGGGAACAACAGGGCGCAGGTGCTCCGGCAGCTCCCAAGCCGGTGGAGCAGGCGGCGGCCACCCCCCTGGAAATTCTCTACCGGGCGGTACTTTCCGGGGATAAAGACAACGTCCTTTCTTACATTGAAGATGCTCTAACCCAAGGGCTGACACCCATGGAACTGCTGGATAAGGCCCTGATTCCGGGGATTGAAGAAGTGGGGCGCCGGTACGGAGAGGGGATCTACTTCCTGCCCCAGTTAATGATGGCCGGTGAAACCATGAGCCGGAGTTTTGAGCGCCTGAGTCCGGAACTGGCCAAGGGGCCCTCTAAAAAGGTCGGCACCGTGGTACTGGCCACTGTAAAGGGCGACATTCATGATATCGGCAAGAACATTGTGTCGGTGATGCTGGCCAATCACGGCTTTGAAGTGATTGATCTGGGCAAAAACGTGGACAACGAAGAGATTCTTCAGGCAGCCCGGGAGCACCAGGCGGCCATCATCGGCTTAAGTGCTTTGATGACCACCACCATGGTACATATGCCGGAATTGATCAACCGGGTAAGGGAACAGGGCCTTCCCTGCAAAGTCATGGTGGGGGGGGGCGGCGGTGACCGCCCAGTATGCCAAAGAAATCGGCGCCGACGGCTATGCAGTGGATGCCGTAGAAGCCGTCAGTATTGCCAAGCATCTGGTAAGTTGATAAATGCATCATGGGGATGATCCAGTGGCTTCCGATAAAAAGGCCCCTTTTACCATAACCTTTACGCCGGGCTCCCGCAGCATGGAAGTTCCTCCGGGAATCACAATACTTGAAGCAGCCCGCCAGGCCGGTCTGCATTTGACCGCTCCCTGCGGCGGGACCGGTCGCTGCGGCAAATGTATGGTGAAAGTGACGTCCGGGCAGGAGGAAACAGCCCAGCCATGGGTTTTAGCCTGTCAAACCACCGTCAGCAATGCTCTGACTGTTGAACTGCCAAGCCGTCCCATGCTGATTCTGGAAAAAGGGCAAATCCAACCGGTTCCCCTGGAACCGGCAGTTTTCCTGGGCGATCGTGGATTGGTCAAACACCGGGCCGGTATTTCTATGGAGAAAAAAAGTGAACCGGGGGAACCACTGCTGGGACTGGCAGTGGACATCGGCACCACCACCCTGGTGAGTTATCTCTATGATCTGGCCGGCGGGCAGAGCCTGGCGGTGGCCTCCCGGGAAAACGGCCAGCGCTCCTACGGGGCGGATGTGATTTCCCGGCTGGCCTATGCCCTGGAGGGGGATGCCGCTTACCGGGAACTGCGGCAGGCCCTGGCACACAGCCTGGATCAGCTTATTTTGGACTGCTGCCGGTTGGCCGGAGTAAATCCCCGTTCCATTTATGAAATTGTTGCGGTGGGCAACACACCCATGATCCACCTGCTGCTGCATATGCCCGTACAGGGATTGGCGGCAGCCCCGTTCCAACCTGCTGCCAAGGGGCCTTTTTATCGGAACGCCCGGGAACTGGGGTTGACCTCGGTTACAGCAGCGGTGTGCTATTTGCCGCCCCTGATCGGGGGCTTCGTAGGCTCCGATGCGCTGGCTGCGGCGTTAGCCCAGGGATTTGGCCTGTCTGCCGGGACTCAGCTGCTGGTGGATATCGGCACCAACGGGGAAATACTTTTACAGGCCGGTGAGCAGTTGCTGGCGGCTTCGGCCCCGGCGGGACCGGCACTGGAGGGTGGCAGTCTGATGTACGGCATGCCGGCGGTCACAGGGGCGGTCAGTAAAGTTACCATGGATTATGATGTTCACCCGGTGGTCATCGGAAACAGCCAGCCCCTGGGCATTTGCGGCTCCGGTGTGGTGGATGCGGTGGCTGAAATGCTCCGGCTGGACTTGATTGACAGCAGCGGGCACCTGGTCAACCCTTCTGAGATATCGCCGGTGGTTTCTTTTAAAATCAAACAAAGGCTCCAGCAAGGGCAGCGGCAGAACCGTTTTATCCTGGCCGACAAGGTATACCTTGACCAAAAGGACATCCGGGAGGTTCAACTGGCCAAGGCGGCAGTGGCCGCCGGCATTCAGGTTATTTTACTGGAGGCGGGGATCAAAGCCGAGGCACTGGAAACCTTAGCCCTGGCCGGTGGATTTGGCAATTACCTGAACCCGGCCAATGCCCTGAGAGTGGGCTTGTTAGGAGAAGTGAGGGAATCTAAAATCCACCAGGTAGGAAATGCGGCAGGTTCCGGAGCCATCATGCTGCTGTTAAACTTTACGGCCAGAGAAAGGGCGGCAGACCTAAGCAAGCGTTTCAAGCACCTGGAGCTGGCCAATGATGAACGATATCACAGAATTTTTATCCAGCAATTAAATTTTCCGGATAAAGAGTGTGGGGTGTAAACATGAATAAAAAGAAATTTTTCATCCATGCTCTTGGGATATTTCTTACCATTACCGCCCTGCAGGCATTTACGGTAACGATAGAATTGACCAAAGAAGCAGGCATCATCCGGTACACTGAATATGCCAAAACAGTTTTAGCCAAGGATTTATGGATCAAAATCTTTATCTCACTGTTAACGGGCTTTATTATCGTAAGGTACATGACAGGCAGCCGGGTTAACAGACAATCAAAAAGCAAAGGTACCAAAAAACACCGGCGATAAACCAGTCGGTGTTTTTGTTCATTTAATATCAAAATATTTACTGGTCAATAATACCAGGATTTTTGCCGGCGGAGTTTGGACAACCTAAGTTACGGGAGGTGTTACATCAATGGCGAAAGAAAAACGTACTGCCAAGCCTGCGGAAGAATTGGAAAAACTGACTTCCGATTGCGCCGCTGAGTGTCCTGACACCTGCAGTGCCGCTTCTGACGGCTGCGGCAGCATGTCCAATGACTGCCAATAGTAACACTCTTTGAAGAAGAGCGGGGATTCCGTTCTTCTTCTTTTTTGGTTTCGATTATTTCACAAGACAGGAAAAAATTTGCTATAATTTAACTAACCGGATTATACTGTCATTAATTCATGGTTAACTTTCTCCTGAAACGGGCATAATTTCCGGTATTGATAGCCAAAATAAGGTTGTTAAATTGAATGGAGGTGTCACCATGAAAGCAGTGGTAGACCAGGATCTTTGCATTAGTTGCGGCACTTGTATCGATGTTTGCCCTGAGGTTTATGACTGGAACGACGAGGAAAAGGCTTATGCGGTTGTAGATGAGGTGCCAGATGGGCAGGAAGACCAAGCGAAAGAAGCTGCCGAAAGCTGTCCCACCGAAGCAATCAAAATCAGCTAGTCACCCGGCCGCCAAGCAACAGGCGGCCCTTTGCATGTGCAAATACGGTGGCGTTGCCGAGTGTTGACAAAGTCCCCGCAGGCAGTCCAAGCCATGTTTAACTTATTAAATATTCCGGCCATTATGGCCAGAGCCAGGAATAAAACACTGAAAGGCATGCTAACGGAACCGATTTAAGCGTGCCTTTCTTGTTTTTGTGGCAGGTGAAACAGATATAGGCGGCGAATAACAGTTGGGTGCATAAAGTTGGGCATATTTGGCAAAGATAACCAATGGCAGGGGTGAAACCTTTTGACCAGGATCAAGGTATTGCATGTGGTAAGGCCCGCCGCAGGGGGTATGAAAAACCACCTGATCAATTTAATACAATATACGGACCAAACAAGGTTTGACGTCGCTGTGGCCTGTCCCCCCAACACCGCCCTCTGGGACGAACTTGCGGCCCTTGGAGTCCGGACCATACCCATTTCCTTGGTGGGAGAAATTTCACCAACCAGGGATTATGCAGCGGTACATAGTTTAGTTAAATACCTGCATCAATCGGGTACTACTATTTTACATGCCCACAGTTCCAAAGGAGCCCTGGTGGGACGTTTGGCCGCGATGCTGGCCAGAACACCGGTGGTTATCTTTACGGCCCATAACAGCATCTTCTATGAAGAATGGCCGGGCTGGAAGAAAAAATTGTTTGCCACGGTGGAGAAGTTTTTAGCCCGGTTCACCGACAAAATTATAACGGTATCCGATGCCCTAAAACAGGAGTTAATGGAATGGGAAGGTCTGCCCGCCAAACAGTTAACCACAATTTACAACGGCATTGAAGCAGACAAGTTTAATATAAAAGCCGATACCAAGGCAATCCGTCGCAGTCTTAAAATACCTGACCTAGGGCCGGTGGTGGGAACCATTGCGCGCCTGGCCCCCCAAAAGGGTATCAGCCATTTTCTAAAAGCAGCTTCCCTGCTGAAGGAGTACCAGGTGAATTTTCTGGTGGTCGGGGATGGCCCCCTTATGGAAACTCTGAAGCAGGAGGCCTCGGAGTTGGGTTTGCAAAATCGGGTGCTGTTTGCGGGACGCCGGGAAGATATTGCGGAGATTTTATCCATATTGGATATTTTCGTACTGCCTTCGGTCACAGAAGGCCTGCCGTTGACTGTTTTAGAGGCCATGGCTGCAGGGAAACCGGTGGTGGCCACCAGGGTTGGCGGTGTGCCGGAAGCCATTGTGGAAGGAAAAACAGGCTTGGTAGTGGCGCCTAAGGATCCCGAGGCACTGGCGGTGGCCCTTGCAGGCTTAATGGGAGAACGGGATCGCCTGCTTAGAATGGGTGCAAACGGCCAGAAGCACGTGGTGGAAAAATTTACGGTGAAAATGATGGTGGATAAAACCATGGATTTATACCAGCAGCTACTTACGGAGAAGAAACTTATCACCAGCAAAAATACAGATCAAAAAATAAAGTAGATCATTACAGCTACAGGGAAAGACATGGGGGGATCATATTTGGGTTACTCATTCTGGCAGAAAATCTTTGCCGGTTTACTGTGCATTTTCATACTTAGCATTGGAACCATGGCCCAGGCAGCGGGAACGGCAGACAATGTCCGGGCGGCAAGGGTTGTATTGGTTCTTATTGACAAACTAAACACCCAGGACTATGAAACAAACCACTTGAGAAACATCAAAGCACTGGCCGAGCGAGGGTCCGTAGGACTGTTGAACAACAATACCGGCGGGGGCATTTATTCCGAGCATACTTACCTCACCATTGGGGGCGGAGCACACCTGATCGGGGCGGGGGATGCCTACAACGGCTTTAACACCTACGAATATGTAATGGATACCTCAGCCGATTACGAATACTACCGCCGCACCGGCTGGCAGGCACCGGAGGGCTCCGTCATCCAACTGGGCATTGGTAAGTTAACTCGTATCAATGAGGAACTGACTCATCCGGCCATAGCCGGAGCATTGGGTCAGGCCTTGCATGAAGCGGGGCTGAAAACCGCAGTTCTCGGCAATGCTGATACCCCGGGGTTTCCCAGAAGGTTGGCCACTAACATTACCATGGACAGGCAGGGCCTGACGGATTTTGGTTGTGTAGACGGAAGCATCGTGGAAGAGAAGGCTGTCCTTGGTTCCTATCGCACCAATTTTACCGAGGTATTAAAGAAGTTTGCAGAGTACCGTAAAAACGGAGCCTCCTTTATTGTCATAGAAACCGGGGATGCCACCCGAATTAATGAAGAAAAGGACAATGGCACCGATGCCGCCTATGCACGGCAAAGGGCTGAAACCCTTAGCGGCATCGACAGGTTTGTGGGTGATTTAGTTAATCAAATGGATTTCTCCAAGGAAATTTTACTGGTGGTGACCCCCACCCCCACTGCCGAGGCCCTCAAGAAAAATAACAATTTAACCCCCATCATTGCAGTTGGGCCGGGTTTTCAACCGGGTTCACTGTTAACCTCCGGCACCACCAAACGGCATGGCATTGTGATGAACACCGACATCGCCCCCACCGTTCTCAAACACCTGGGCCAGGAGGCGGTGGTTGGCATGTCGGGGCGTCCGCTGCTGGTATCGGATATAAAGCCAGAGGAAACGGGCCTTGGGTACCTTACTAATTTGAACAAGCAACTAATTACCACCTACCAGGCCAGACCGCCGCTGCAGTCTGCCTATGTTTTGCTGCAGTTGATTGTGTTGTTTACGGCCATGTACGGTATCTTTTTTAAACGGCATATGGCCGAGTTTATTAAGCCCTTTCTGCTGGTGGTGATGGCGGTTCCCCTGGCAGAACTTTTGATGCCGCTGCTGCCCCGGCATTCCGTGGCTGTGATGGCCGTTATGCTGGTTGTAACCACCCTGGTCATTGCCGGAGCAGCGGTTCTGGTAAACAGAAAACTGGGGCTGGATCCCTTTATCTTTATTTGCATTGCCAGCGCGGGAACCATCTTAACCGACCTGCTGAATGCCTCTTATTTGCAGAAACAGTCCCTGTTGGGTTACGACCCCATTGTGGGGGCCAGGTTCTATGGCATCGGCAATGAATATATGGGGGTGTTAATTGGTTCTGTCATCGTTGGCACCACCGCCGCCATTCAATACTGGGCCAAATGGCGCCGACAGCTTATCGCTGCCAGCGGCATCCTGTTCCTCTTTACCGTCTACGCCATGGCCGCACCCAACCTCGGCACCAATGTCGGAGGCACCATTGCGGCATCCTCCGCCCTGTTGGTAACCTTTCTATTGCTGATCGGGGTCCGCTTTCGACTCCGCACCGTCCTGCTGGTATGTGTGGCGGTGGTACTGGCGGCTGTTGGTTTTATTGCCTTTGATCTTTCCAGACCGCCGGATTTACGCTCGCACATGGGAACCATGGCATCCCTTATCTTGAATGCGGGACCGGGACAGGCCTTAGAAATCGTCCAGCGCAAATGGGCCATGAATATGAAATTGCTGAACTATTCCGTCTGGAGCAGGGTGCTGCTGGCCAGCCTGGCAATCCTGGCGCTGCTGTTTTACCGGCCCCGGGGTGTAATGGAGAATATCCGGGTAAAATATCCTTACCTATTCAAAGGCTTTGTGGGCGTTGTCACCGGGGCCCTGGTTGCTTTCGCCTTTAACGATTCCGGTGTTGTGGCGGCAGCCACCACCTTGATCTTTGGCGCACCGCCGCTGGTTTATCTGGTGTTATCGGAACAAAGAACGGATGGAAAGCATACCATTTAGTAAAACCACATTGGTCAATTCATTTGGGCAGTGGAGGGATTGTCCTGGTGAGATAATCATTGGATTAAGGGTGCAGGAGAGAGTAAAACCCATAAATTAAGGTAGAATATTTAGTTATTTTCAAAAAACACGTGAATAAAGTTGCAAACAAATAAATTCGCCTATTTAGAGGCAAAATTTGTTCAAAATTTTATTGACAAGAAAAAAGTTTATGCTAAAATTGATTTTGGTTGGAATTAGCCAGCCCGCAAAAAATGGTCATGGGCTTGTTGGTTCCAACTTTTATTAAACTTAAAGGAGGAGGATAACTATAATGAAACCTTTGGGCCGCCATGTCTTGGCTGAAATCTATGGCTGCAATTTCGAAGTCCTCAATGACGTGAAGAAGGTTGAGGAAATTATGGTTAACGCAGCACTGGAAACGGGGGCTGAGGTCCGCGAAGTAG
>JAMCWI010000140.1 GCA_023481335.1 Bacillota bacterium
TGACCGGTTTTAACTGCAAGGCCTTAAGAAACTGGACCTGGGCTTTATTCATCTCCCCTGTCAGCGCCAGGCACTCCCCAAGATAGTTTAAAACCACCGGGTCTTCTCCGGTACAGGAGGTTAGGATGTTGACAGCCTCGGAATAATTTCCCACCAGCATGTGGCCAATGGCATCCACAAACAAACCACTGGCTTCCTTGGAAAATGATTTTGCCTTACCATACCACTTTTGACAATCGGGCAGCATGCCCCGGCGCAGCAGAAACAAGGCGATAATGGCACAGGCCCTGGCTTGGCTCCCGGAAGTGTCTTCCTCCTGCCAATCCAACTCGGGAATTAATTCTTCCAAAGAATGTTTGTCAAGAAACTTATGCACATGGGCAAACAACACCCTGTAGTCTTTTTCATTGGAAATGTTGCTGGAATGACGGCGGTACAGCAGTAAAGGTTCCGGTACATGAACAGCATCCCAGTACCGGGCCACCTGTAAAATCATGTCGGTGTCCTCCACCACACGGAGTGAGATATCATAGCGAACACCCCCCAAGGCCTCCCGGCGAATCATCAAGCTGTTATTATTAAAGGGCGTCCCTGTTTTTAAGTAAAATCGCAGGAAGTGTTTTCGCTCTATGTTGCTGGATGTCCAATAGCCCAGCGGTTGGTTTTTTTCATTAATCAACAGCACATCCGAATGGGCTATCCCCACCGAAAGACAGGCAAATTGCCGCTTTAAAACCTCAAAGCGGCAGGGCAATGAAATATCATCGGCATCCTGAATGACGACAAAATCCCCTTGCACATTATCCAATCCCTTATTCCTTGCGGCCGCCGGGCCGCTGTTTTCTTGCCGGAAATAGCGAATGCGGGGATCACTGAAGGATAAGATAATCTCTTCGCTGCGGTCGGTGGAACCGTCGTTGATGATAATAAACTCAAAGTTTTTTTCCGATTGCTTTAAAACACTTTGCATGGTTTCCTCTAAAAAATCCGCACCGTTATACACCGGCATAATCACACTGATCACAACAAAATCCCCCTTCCCGGGCCTCGTCTCTACCTAAAGGTATGAAAGGGCAAAAAAATCAGAACCCGCAGCCGCTTTGCCCGCCCTTATGACATAAGGATTATTTTACGCTTCTTCAAGTCGAACCTTTAAGAAAAAACAAACATAGGATGAATAATATCGAGACATTTCATCCATAAGCGGAGGTCGGCATGATGAAAAAAACAGCCCTGATCACCGGCATTACCGGCCAAGACGGTGCCTACCTGGCGGAATATTTGCTGAAAAAAGGGTACCAGGTACACGGGGTCAAAAGAAGATCCTCCCTTTTTAACACCGCCCGGGTTGACCACCTGTACCAAGACCCCCATGAGGCCGAGGTCAATTTTTTTATGCATTACGGAGACCTTACGGATTCCACCAATTTAATTCGCATTATCCAGGAGGTACAGCCGGACGAAATCTATAGCCTGGCGGCCCAAAGCCACGTCAAGGTTTCCTTTGAGACGCCGGAATACACCGCCAATGCCGATGCACTGGGCACGCTGCGACTGCTGGAGGCCATCCGGATTTTAGGATTGGCAGGCAAAACCCGATTTTACCAGGCATCCACCAGTGAGCTCTACGGCAAGGTGCAGGAAACGCCGCAAACCGAAAAAACTCCCTTTTACCCCCGCAGCCCCTATGCCGCAGCCAAGCTGTACTCCTACTGGATTACCGTTAATTACCGGGAAGCCTACAATTTTTTCGCCTGCAACGGCATTTTGTTCAACCATGAATCCCCCATCAGGGGGGAAACTTTTGTTACCCGCAAGATCACCCGGGCGGTGGCCAGAATTAAGCATGGCCTGCAGGAAAAAATCCATCTGGGCAACCTGAACGCCAAGCGGGACTGGGGTCATGCTGCGGACTACGTGAAGGCCATGTGGCTGATTCTGCAGCAGGAACAGCCCGACGATTATGTCATTGCCACCGGCGAAACCCATTCGGTGCGGGAATTCGTAGAACTGGCCTTTGGGGAAGTTGGCATCGGCATCCTGTGGCAGGGCGAAGGCCTTGAGGAGAAAGGCATTGATCAAACCACCGGCAAGGTGCTGGTGGAGGTAGACCCGCGCTATTTCAGGCCCACCGAGGTGGATCTGTTGCTGGGGGACCCTGCCAAGGCCAGGCAGCGGCTGGGCTGGGTGCCCAAGATTTCCTTCCGCCGGTTGGTGCAGGAAATGGTGGCTTATGATATGAAGGAAACCGAACGGGACCTGGTTTGCCAAAGGGAAGGCTTTCGGGTGCACCAGTACCACGAGTAGAAGGCGGGGTAGTGAGATGGAAAGAAGCGCTAAAATCTATATCGCCGGCCACAGGGGTCTGGTTGGTTCGGCCATTAAAAGCAGGCTGGAGCAGTTGGGTTACAGCAATCTGATCTGCCGGACCAGCCAGGAGCTGGACTTGCGCAACCAGCAAGCGGTAAATGAATTTTTCCGTGCCACAGGGCCGGACTATGTCTTTTTGGCGGCGGCAAAGGTGGGGGGCATTCAGGCCAACCATACCTATCCTGCTGAGTTTATTTACGAGAATTTGGCCATCCAGACCAACGTGATTCATGAATCCTACCGGCAAGGTGTAAAGAAATTGCTGTTTTTAGGCAGTTCGTGCATTTACCCAAAATTTACGCCCCAGCCCATCAAGGAGGAATACCTGCTGAGCGGGCAATTGGAACCCACCAACGAACCCTATGCCATTGCCAAAATCGCCGGCATCAAAATGTGCCAGGCTTACAACCGGCAGTACGGTACTTGTTTTATCGCCGTCATGCCCACCAACCTTTACGGACCCAACGACAACTACGACCTGGCCAACTCCCATGTGATGCCTGCGCTGATCCGCAAGTTTCATGAAGCCAAGGAGAAAAACCAACCCGCCGTAACGGTCTGGGGAACCGGCACCCCCCGCAGGGAGTTCCTGCATGTGGCCGATTTGGCGGATGCCTGCATTTTTATCATGCGGCACTATGCTGAAAATGAAATTATCAATATCGGCACAGGCCGGGATCTTACCATTAAGGAACTGGCGGAAATGGTGAAAGACGTTGTGGGCTACCGGGGAGAAATCGTCTTTGACCCCGGCAAACCCGACGGCACACCGAGAAAACTGTTGGATGTGGCAAAACTCACCCAATTGGGCTGGCAGGCTAAGATTCCCCTGCGGCAAGGGATTGCCGATACCTATGCCTGGTATACTGGCACCCTTTGCCATGCCGCCACATAGTCTAAAAAGGAAGTAAGGCCGCTGGCATGGGGGGCAGAAAAGTGAAAGCGATCATTCTTGCCGGTGGAACCGGCACCCGACTTTGGCCCCTGAGCCGCACCCACTATCCCAAACAATTCCTTAAACTAAAGGGAATGAACCAATCCATTTTTCAAATGACCTATAAGCGCTGTCTGCGACTGACAGACCCCGGTCACATCTATATCGTCACCAACAACAACTACAAATTTTTGGTTGCCGGGCAAATTGAGGAACTGGGCCATAAAGTTAATGAAGGCCAGATATTAACCGAACCGATGGGAAGGAACACCCTGCCCGCCATTTACTACGGTGTCAAAGAGATTCAGAAAAAAGGGGAAGACATCGTTTTGGTGCTGCCCTCGGATCACTTTATCAAAGATGAGCAGCGGTTTGTCAAAACCGTTAAAAAAGGCGAATCACTGGCAGGGGAATATATCCTCACCTTTGGCATCTACCCCACCAAGCCCCACACCGGCTATGGCTATATTAAACCCAAAGACCCCATCGGCATCGGTTACCAGGTGGATGAATTTAAGGAGAAACCGGACAGTAAAACAGCTTTAGCCTATCTGGACATGGGGTATTTGTGGAACAGCGGTATGTTTATGTTTAATACCGATTTGTTTTGCCGGGAAGTGAAAGAACACCTGCCCGTGGTGCATGAAGCCTTTCAGGCCCGGGGTTTGCAGGAGATTTACGAGCAAACCCCCAGCATTTCCATTGACTACGGCTTAATGGAAAAGTCAAAGCGGGTGGCGGTGATTCCGCTGGATATTCCCTGGAGTGATTTAGGGAGTTTTGATGCCTTTTACGATGAATTTAAATGTGATGAGTACGGCAATCTCAATTTGGGCGATAACATTTTAATCGATTCCAGCAACAACCTGCTCTACTCCGATAAAGACAAAGCGGTGGCCTTGGTGGGTGTTCAGGATTTAATTGTGGTGGATGAGAAGGATGCACTTTTAATCTGCCGGAGAAATGCCTCCCAGCGGGTCAAGGAAGTGGTGGACCGGTTAAAGGATGCCAGGGATCCCCGGGCGGACTTTCATCTCACCACCTACCGCCCCTGGGGATCCTATACCATTTTAGAAGAGGGGCTTTTCTACAAAATTAAGCGCATTACCGTGCTGCCCGGCAAAAAACTAAGCTATCAACTGCACCATCACCGCAGTGAGCACTGGGTGGTGGTCAAGGGCACCGCCAAGGTGACGGTGGAAGGGGTAGAAGCCTTTGTGCGCAGCGGGGAAAGCACCTTTGTCCAGACAGGTTTTAAACACCGGTTGGAAAATCCCGGCAGGGTTCTCCTGGAAGTTATTGAAGTTCAACTGGGCGAGTACCTGGCAGAGGATGACATTGTGCGGTTTGATGATGATTTCGGCCGGGGTGGTTTTCCCTGAAGGTTGGGGACTGCTGCGCTGCTCCAATACGCAGCCGGTGGTGGTCATGCGGGCGGAGGCAAAGGACACCGCAGAGTTGGCAAAAATCGTGGGTGTTTTAAAGAAAACCTTTGCGGAGACTTTGGAGAGTTTCCTGTAATCATTACGATTTATTACCCAAGAGGTGTTCGTTGATGCAAATAACCATTGCCACTTGCCTGCTGCCCACCGGCATGGATGGGCAGAGAAAGGCGGTTGACAGTTGGAAAAGACTGGGCTTTCATGTGGTGTCCTTAAATGTGCCTGTGGAGATAAACCTTTTACAACCTTATTTTGCTGATGTGGAATTTGTCGTCGCGCCGAGGGACGCACGCAGCAAGTTTGGCAGGCCCTATATTTATTTTGATGATCTGCTGGCGTATTTTAGCCGGACTGAGGGAGAAGTCTGCGGCATCGTGAAGCCGCATGTTCAATTTGTTCAAGAAGATTTGATGCCCTTTATCTACTGGGAGGCTGTGCAGGGCCTGGTCTATGGTTCGGCAGCAAAGGGTTCGTTTCCCGCTGACCGGCAGGACACGGTGTTAGATTCCAGCATTGACTATCTATTTTTTGACAGGATCATGCTGTCCCACTACCCCAGGGAAGAATTCTGCTTTGCTTTGCCCTGGTGGGAGGATTGGGCTGTGCTGGTTCCTCTATTAAAGGGGGCGGCAGCCAAGAGATTAACCAGCCCCATTGCCTGCCGGTCAGATCAACCGGAGGACTGCAACAAGGAAATTTGGCTGGCCTATGGCAATAACATCGCAAATTTTTTCGGCTTTCCCTTTACCCCTTCGGAGGAGAACGCCGCCCAATTGGCCCGTATCGTGCAGCAAACCCTGGCAGAATATAGCGAAGAAATCGAGTTTGTCAGCCAGAAGCCCCTGGTCTCGGTTGTATTGGGGGCGTACAACCGGCTGGAGTTTCTCAAGTTAACCATTGAGAGCATTCGACAGGAAGCAGAGGGGATTCCCCTGGAGATCATCGTGGTGGACGGCGGATCGACGGATGGCACCCTGGAATGGTTGGTTCAGCAAAAGGATATCATTACCATCGTTCAACACAACCGGGGAGAGTGGCGGGGCAAACCCATCAAACGGCGGCCCTGGGGCTACTTTATGAACCTGGGTTTCAAGGCTGCCCAGGCGAAATATGTCTGCATGTTAAGCGATGATTGTCTGCTGGTGCCCAATGCCATCGTCAATGGCCATGCGTTCTTTGAAAGCAGGCTGCAGGAAGGGGAAAAAATCGGTGCCCTGGCCTTTTACTGGCGCAACTGGCCTGAACAAAAGCCCTATCAGGTGGGGTTCGGCTTTGGGGACAAAGTGATGCTCAATCACGGCATGTTTTTGCGCCAGGCTTTGGAGGATGTGGACTACATTGACGAAATCAACTACTTTTTTTACTATGCCGACTGGGATCTCTGCCTAAAAATCTGGCAGCAGGGCTACAGGATTCTCGCCGGGCCGGATTCCTATGTTGAGCACTTTAACCACGCCAATTTGCCCGTTCGACGGTCTAATTTTGATAAGGAACATATCGATCGCCATAACTTCCGCAACAAGTGGGGAAAATTTTTCGATATGGAGAATGCCGGCTGGACCTATAAGGAATTTGAAGATCCCCATAACACAGCGGAATCCTTTAAGACCCTATTAACAAAAGCGCCGGAAACACCGGCGTCGTTACAGGGTGTGTAACCTCCTGGTATTCCATGGAAGATAATTTATTTAACGCCTGTGAATCGCTGCACCGGCACCAAATCGTCAGCAAAGAGGAGTTTCCCTTGTTAACTGCTTGGCTGAAGGATATCCATGAGGTGAACTCCCTCCCGCTGCCTGAAAGGATGGTCATGTCAGGTGAAC
Organism: Bacillota bacterium; assembly: GCA_023481335.1. Lineage (GTDB taxonomy): Bacteria > Bacillota > Desulfotomaculia > Desulfotomaculales > Desulfotomaculaceae > JAMCWI01. The sequence continues at coordinate 6,570 of JAMCWI010000140.1, forward strand.
AGTGACAACAAAAACAACAGAGCCGTCGGCATCATTTTCAGCAAAGACCGGGCCATGCAGTTGGAGGCCACCCTGCACTCCTTTGCCCTGCACTGCCGGGACCCGCAAATGATTTCCTTATGGGTGCTGTACCGGACATCCGACGACCATCATGAGAAACAATACGGTCTGTTAAGAGATCTTTACCCCGCCGTGAAATTTGTGCCGGAGACCGATTTTAAAAGCCAGCTGTTAGCTTTATTGAAACCCTATGAGTTTATCCTGTTTTTGGTAGATGATAACCTGTTTGTCAGGGCGTTCTCTATCCGGCAAATCATGGATTCACTGTTGAAATACCCCCTTGCATTGGGTTATTCTCTCCGTCTGGGGATGAACACAACCTACTGTTATACCTTTCAATGCGAACAAGTACCACCGGCCTTTCAGGCCATTGAAAACGATGCCCTATTATTTGATTGGGCGACGGCCCAGCATGATTTTGCTTATTCCTTGGAAGTCTCCAGTTCCTGCTACCGCAGTTCGGATCTGTACCCCCTGCTGCAGGTTTTGCCCTACGGCAATCCGAACACCTTGGAGTTCCTGCTGTCTGCCCTTAGGGTTTGCTTCTTGCACAAGAAGCAGCTCATTTGCAGTAAAAACAGCATCGCCTTTTGCAATCCCGTCAATAAGGTGCAGCAGGTTTGCGCCGAAAACCGGGCCGGTGAATTATTTTACTATTGTGTGGAAGATTTAAGCGGCTTGTTTGAACAGGGCTGCCGGGTGGATGTACGGCACTATGTGGATTACCTGCCAAAGGCCTGCCATGAGGAAGTGGAGTTGGTTTTTAGGAGAGGCGGGTAAATGATCAAAGGGGATATGGCGATGCGATATTATAGTCAAATCGGTCAGGATCAATTTCTAAATGAAAGTATTTTTCAAGGCAAAGAAAATGGATTTTTTGTTGATATAGGAGCGCATAACGGGATCACATTCAGCAATAGTTATTTTTTTGAAAGACATAAGAATTGGCAGGGCCTCTGTATAGAACCCATGCCGAACATTTATAAGTTGTTAAGGGAAAATAGGCGTTGTATTTGTATAGAAGGAGCCATATCCTTTGAAAACGGGGTTCAAGAATTTTTAAGCCTGGCGGGCCATACAGAAATGTACAGCTGTTTACTCACCGGATCCGATCCCCGGCATTTAGAAAGAATTCAGCGGGAAATGCAGCGTCACGGGGGCAATCAACAGGTCATTCAGGTTAAAACCTACACATTACAATCCATTTTAGATGACCACCATGTTAAATCCATTGACTTTTGCAGCATTGATACCGAAGGCAATGAGCTAACCGTCCTGCAATCCGTAGACTGGGAAAAAGTTGACATAAAATGCCTGGTGGTGGAGAACAGCTACCAGGATAGGGCCATTCGGGATTATTTAGAAACTAAAAAGTATAAATTGATTGAAAGACTAGAGTGGGACGACATCTATCTTAGAGAATAAGAGAGGCATACTTTTATATATCAGAGTGAAGAGGTGCTTCATTTGAACCAGCTAATCATAGCCACTTCGCTTACACCTAAAAACATAGAGATTCAGCTAAGAGCGGTTGATAGTTGGAGAAATCTAGGTTTTAAAGTTGTTTCTATCAATGCCCCGGATGAAATAAGCATGATCCAAGGGCGTTTTCCTGATATAGAATTTGTGCCGGCAAAGCGGAACGGGCGAGAAAAGTTTGGTAAACCCTATATTTATTTTGATGATTTTCTTGCTTACTTTAAGCAAAGCGAAAGTAGAATATGCGGCATCGTTAATTCCGATATCCATTTATTAAAAGAACATTTCCATTCATTTATCAGCCATGAGGCCGATAATTCCCTGGTGTATGGCTCCAGGGTAGATGTTTTATCCCTGGAAAACCTAAACGGGGCTTTTTATCATGAGGGTTTTGATTACTTCTTTTTTGACCGGGGAATTTTGCCGCATATTCTACTTTCGCTTTTTTGCCTTGGTTTACCCTGGTGGGATTACTGGGCCTTGTTGATTCCTCTTCTGAATGGAGTTGCCGTAAAAAAGCTAACCACCCCGGTTGCCTATCATATCGATCATCCGAAGAATTGGAACCCCCACACCTGGATGTACTATGGAACTAGAATGAGTGAATTTCTCAACGTATCATTGGGACTAACCGAGGATAATCTGCACATCATGAATCATAAACTGCTCTATTTTTTTAAACACAGGTCAC
>JAMCWI010000034.1 GCA_023481335.1 Bacillota bacterium
GACAAAATGGGAGGATAAAACATATGCAAAAGCTCGAAATGATCTATGAAGGCAAGGCCAAAAAGGTGTATCGCACTGACAACCCTGATTTGTTCTGGGTGGAGTACAAGGATGACGCCACCGCCTTTAACGGACAAAAGAAAGGCACCATTGACAACAAAGGGATCGTCAATAACAAAGTATCCGCATTGTTTTTTGAGCTGCTGGAAAGCAAGGGCATCCCAACCCATTTTGTCAAGCTGGTCAACGACCGTGAAATGATTGTCAAAGCCCTGGAGATTATTAAGGTAGAAGTGGTAGTTCGCAACATTGTGGCAGGTTCCCTGGCCAAAAGAGTCGGTCTGCCAGAAGGGACCATTTTGCCCAAGACCGTGCTTGAATATTATTATAAAGATGACGCCCTGGGCGACCCCCTGATCAACGCCTCACACATCGCTGCATTGGATTTGGCCACCCCCGAGCAGATGGAACTGATCAAGGAAACCGCACTGCAAGTAAACGAAATCATGCGAGATTATTTAGCCCCGGCAAACATAGATTTAATTGACTATAAATTAGAGTTTGGCGTCCATAAAGGCGAGGTAATCCTTGGGGACGAAATCTCCCCCGACACCTGCCGCTTCTGGGACAAAACCACCAAAGAAAAACTGGACAAAGACCGCTTCCGCCGCGACCTCGGCAACGTAGAAGGCGCTTATCAGGAAGTATTGAGAAGACTTAGCCTGGCTTAGGGGTATTCCTTTGGGGTCGGCCATCAGCCGTCAGCCGTCAGCCGTCAGCTTTTTGGTTTTTGTCCCTGAGCAAAATGCTTGAATTAAGCGTAACCTAAAAAAGCCGATGGCTGATGGCCGGCGGCGACGGCCCTAAAATGCAGACCGTTTGAGAAGCAAAGGGAAGCAAAGGGACGGTTCTCTTGCTTCCTCCGCCAAGACTAGTTACATTCCTTTGCAGAATCAGTAGAACCGTCCCCATGCTTCACCCATGCTTCAATGAAATCAAAAAGCTGAAGGCTGACAGCTGATGGCTGACAGCAAATAAGAGGAGGGTTTAACGTGTTTCAAGCTAAGATTTACGTAACCCTTAGGAAAAGCGTATTGGATCCCCAGGGCGGAGTGGTGCGGAAATCTTTGTTCGCCCTGGGCTACCAGAACGTACCTGAGGTGCGCATCGGGCGTTATATGGTGGTGGATTTGGAGGTTGCCCACCGGGAAGAAGCAGAAAAGCAAGTCAAGGATATGTGCGATAAGCTGCTGGTGAACCCGGTCATTGAAGACTATACATTTGAATTGGTGGAGGTGTAGCGCGTGAAATTTGGAGTGGTGGTTTTCCCCGGCTCCAATTGTGACGCCGACTGCCTGCACGCCATTCAAACCGTAACCGGGCAGCCTGCGGAATACATTTGGCATAAGTCCGGCAGTGTTGATGGCTTTGACTGCATCGTACTGCCCGGCGGATTTTCCTACGGAGATTACTTGAGGTGCGGTGCTGTGGCCAGGTTTTCGCCGGTCATGACGCCGGTCATTGAGTTTGCCCAAAGGGGCGGCCTGGTGATGGGCATTTGCAACGGGTTCCAGGTCCTCACCGAAGCCGGTCTGCTTCCCGGTGCCCTGCACCGCAATAAGAATTTGCAGTTCCTCTGTCACGATACCTACTTGCGAGTTGAAAACAATACGACCCCCTACACCTGCTTAGCCGCCGAAGGGCAGGTCATCAAAGTTCCCATTGCCCACGGCGAAGGAAACTACTTTGCAGACCCTGAGACCCTCCGGCAGTTGGAGGAAAATAAACAGGTTTTATTCCGCTACTGCGATCCTCAAGGAGAAATCACCCCGGCAGCCAACCCCAACGGTTCTCTCAACAATATTGCCGGCATCTGCAATCAGCAGGGCAACGTTCTGGGCATGATGCCTCACCCCGAGCGCTGTGCCGAGGCCGTTCTGGGCAATACCGACGGACAACTGATCTTTCAATCCCTACTGGATTTCTGGCAGAGGAGGTGCGGCTAAATGGCTTTAGACCCTCAAGTATGGCGTGAAATGGGCCTGACCGACTCTGAATATGATAAAATCGTGGAAATATTAGGCCGTCAGCCCAACTACGTGGAAGTGGGCATCTTTGCCGTCATGTGGTCGGAACACTGCAGTTATAAAACCTCCCGACCGGCCTTAAAGACTCTGCCCACCGACGGCCCGGCGATTTTGCAAGGCCCGGGGGAAAATGCCGGCATTGTGGATATCGGCGATGGACAGGCTGTGGTCTTTAAAATCGAAAGCCACAACCACCCCTCCGCCATTGAACCCTATCAGGGTGCTGCCACCGGTGTGGGCGGCATTTTGCGAGACATCTTTACCATGGGCGCCCGGCCCATTGCGGTGTTGGACAGCCTGCGCTTCGGGTACCTGGACAACCCCCGGGTGCGTTATTTGTTTGACGGCGTGGTGGCCGGCATCAGTGGTTACGGCAACTGCATAGGCGTGCCCACCGTGGGCGGCGAAGTGTATTTTGCAGACAGTTACGAAGACAATTGCCTGGTCAATGTCATGTGTGTGGGTTTAATTGACCAGAAGGATATAAAGAAGGGTCTCGCGGCGGGCATTGGCAACCCCGTTATGGTGGTAGGCGCCAAAACCGGCCGGGACGGCATCCACGGGGCCACCTTTGCCTCGGAGGAATTATCCGAGGAAGCCGCCGAAAGGCGGCCTGCGGTACAGGTGGGGGACCCCTTTATGGAAAAACTCCTGCTGGAGGCCTGCCTGGAAGTCATTAAAACCGGTTATGTGGTGGGCATTCAGGATATGGGCGCAGCGGGCCTTACCAGTTCTTCCTGTGAAATGGCCAGCCGGGCCGGCACCGGTCTGGAAATGGATTTGGCCCTGGTGCCCCGGCGGGAAGAGGGCATGACTCCCTATGAATTGATGCTTTCGGAATCCCAGGAGCGCATGCTGCTGGTGGTGGAGAAGGGAACAGAAGAGAAGGTGCAGGAGATCTTTGCCAAATGGGATCTGGACGCCGTGGTGGTGGGCCAGGTGACCGGGGACGGCATTCTCCGTTTAAAGGAAGGCTCCCGGGTGGTGGCGGAGATTCCCGCCAAGGCATTGACCGAAGAGGCCCCGGTGTATCACCGGCCCACCCAGGTGCCCGCCTACCTGGAGGAAGTACAAAACTTTCCCCTGGATTCCCTCAATATGCCCCAGGATTATAACGAAGTGCTGATGAAACTGCTGGCCTCTCCCAACATTGCCAGCAAGGAGTATGCTTATAAGCAATACGATTATATGGTAGGTCTCAACACCGTGGTCACACCGGGTTCCGACGCGGCGGTTCTGCGGGTTAAGGGCACCCGAAAGGGCATTGCCATGACCACCGACTGCAACGGCCGCTACTGCTACCTGAACCCCAAAACCGGGGCTGCCATCGCAGTGGCGGAGGCTGCCCGCAACCTGGTTTGTTCCGGCGCCAAACCCCTGGCCGTCACCAACTGCCTGAACTTTGGCAACCCGGAAAAGCCTGAGGTGATGTGGACCATCTGGCAGTGTATTGAAGGTATGGCCGAGGCCTGCCGGGCCCTGGAAACCCCGGTGACCGGCGGCAACGTAAGTTTATACAATGAGACCAAGGGCAACGCGGTGTATCCCACGCCCACCATCGGCATGGTGGGTCTGGTGGAAGACCTGGACAAGGTATGCACCCAGGGCTTTAAGCAAGAGGGAGACGTCGTTTTCCTGCTGGGCGAGAACCTGCCGGAATTTGGCGGCAGCGAATACTTAAAAGTTTATTTTGGTCTTGAAAAGGGATCTTGTCCTTCTCTTAATTTAGAGCTGGAGAAAACAGTTCAGCAATTCGTGCTGGGGGAAATCCGGAGCGGCCTGATCAAGTCTGCCCATGACTGTTCCGAGGGCGGGCTGGCCGTGGCCCTGGCGGAATGCTGCATTTCAGGCGGTATTGGCGCCGACATCACCATGGTGCGCCGCTTCAGGGGAGACGCCCTGCTCTTCGGCGAATCCCAGTCCCGCATTGTCATCAGTGTCGCTGGAAATAACGTTGTGGAACTGGTGAAGAAACTGGTGGATGCCGGCGTTCCCTACACCCAGCTGGGGAATGTGGGGGGCGATTCACTGATCTTCAATGTGGTCAATCCCGGCTGCACCGGCTGTGGCGGTAATTTAGTGAACCTGCCCGTTAAAACCATGGAAGAAACCTGGCGGGGGGCAATACCATGCTTAATGAAGTAAAACCCTTTGTGCTGCCGGATAAGCCGGTGGAAGAATGCGGTGTCTTTGGTATTTATGCTCCCGGGGCGGATGTGGCCAGGATCACCTACTATGGTCTGTATGCCCTGCAGCACCGGGGCCAGGAAAGTGCCGGCATTGCGGTGGCGGATGGCAGACAGGTGGAACTGCACAAGGGAATGGGGCTGGTGCCGGAGGTATTTACCGGGCACACCCTTGACCGTTTTTCCGGCCATCTGGCCATCGGTCATGTCCGTTATTCCACCACCGGCGCCAGCCAGCCCCTGAATGCCCAGCCGCTGGTGTTTCGCTATGCCAAGGGCATGCTGGGCCTGGCCCACAACGGCAATTTAACCAACATCACCGACCTCAGGAGTCAACTTGCCTCCACCGGCTCGGTGTTCCAGTCCTCCACCGACAGTGAAGTGCTGGTGAATCTAATTGCCCGCTACAACGCCAACAGCCTGGAAGAAGCCCTTATGAAGTGCATGATTGATGTAAAAGGGGCTTACTCCCTGCTTATTATTACGGAGAACGCCCTGTACGCCGCCCGGGACCCCCACGGGTTCCGACCCTTGTGCTTGGGTCGTTTAGGGGATCACTATGTCATTGCTTCGGAATCCTGTGCCTTAACCACCGTGGGGGCCATCTTCCTGCGGGACGTGGAGCCCGGCGAGATCCTCCGCATCGACCGCGAGGGTTTGCACTCCACCCGGGGTTTTCAGGCGCCAAGTCCCGCCCACTGTATCTTTGAATATATTTACTTTGCCCGGCCGGACAGCACCATGGACGGTTTCAACGTGAATAAAGTGCGCCGGGAAATGGGACGGCAGCTGGCCAGGGAATATCCGGTGGAAGCGGATATCGTCATCCCGGTGCCGGATTCCGGCACTGCCGCCGCCAGGGGCCACGCGGAGGAATCCGGTATCCCCTTTGAAGAGGGGTTGATGAAAAACCGCTATATTGGCCGTACCTTCATTCAGCCCACCCAGCAAATGCGGGAAATCGGTGTCCGGCTGAAGCTTAACCCCATCCGGGAAGTGCTTAAGGGAAAACGGGTGGTGATGGTGGATGACTCCATTGTGCGGGGCACCACCAGCCAAAAATTGGTGGCCATGCTGCGGGAGGCCGGGGCCGAAGAAGTGCACATGTGCATCAGTTCACCGCCGGTGCTGCGCTCCTGCTACTACGGCATCGACACCTCGGATGAACAGGAACTGATTGCGGCCCAAATGCCCCTGGAAGAGATCCGGCGCAGCATAAATGCAGACGGGTTGCACTACCTCAGCCTGGAAGGGCTGCTGGATATTTTTGCGCCCAAGCAAAACCACTTCTGCACCGCTTGCTTTAACGGCAACTACCCGGTGGAAGTGCCCAAGCCCAAGGAAAGCGGCAAATATAGTCTGGAATAGGGGGAGTACCTATGACGTTGCAAAAACCACAACCCCTTACCTATGCCGGTGCAGGGGTGGACATCGAGGCAGGCAACCGGGCGGTATCTCTTATGAAACAGGCGGTGCAAAGCACCTGCCGCCCGGGGGTGCTTGCCGATATCGGCGGTTTCGGCGGACTGTTTGCCCTGGATACAGCAAAATACAAACAGCCGGTACTGGTTTCCGGCACCGACGGCGTGGGCACCAAACTCCGGGTGGCGCAGTTAACCGATATTCATCACACCATCGGCATTGATGCCGTGGCCATGTGTGTCAACGATATTTTGGTGCAAGGCGCAGAGCCGCTGTTTTTCCTGGATTACCTGGCCGTTGGCAAGCTGGTTCCCGAAAGGGTGGCGGATATTGTGAGCGGAGTGGCTGAAGGCTGCCGCCAGGCCGGCTGTGCCCTGATCGGCGGGGAAACCGCCGAAATGCCGGGTTTTTATGCCACAGAGGAATACGATATTGCTGGTTTCGCAGTGGGCGTGGTGGATCGTACAAAAATTATCGACGGGAAAAATATAAAGGCCGGGGATGTGGTGATCGGTTTGCCCTCCTCGGGATTGCACAGCAACGGCTATTCACTGGCCCGCAAGGCCCTGCTGGAAGTGGCGGGCCACCAAGCAGGAGAGTTTGTGCAGGAACTGGGACGCACCGTGGGGGAGGAACTGCTGACACCCACCCGTATTTATGTAAAAAACATTTTGCCCCTGCTGGAGCGGTTTGCAATCAAGGGCCTGGCCCATATCACCGGCGGCGGCTTAACGGAAAATATCCCAAGAATCCTGCCACCGGGTGTCAAGGTGGTGCTCGACCGTTCCGCCTGGCCGGTGCTGCCGGTCTTTCAGTTGATTCAACGGATTGGCCAGGTGGCGGAAGAAGAAATGCTGCGCACCTTCAACATGGGCATTGGCATGGTTTTGGTGGTGTCCCATGACCAGGCCCCGGCGGTACTGCAGGAGTTGGATGGTCAGGGTGAAACCGCCTACTGCATCGGCAGGGTTGCAGCAGGAGACCCAATGGTAGAGTATGTTCGGGGATAAAGGTGCGAAGTTCCCTTTGGGGTTATTACTATAAATGTTTCCTGGGAGATTAAATCATGGGAAAACTACGTGTAGGAGTGTTAGCCTCGGGCCGGGGTTCCAACCTGCAAGCTATCATGGACAGTTGCAGCCTGGGTGCGATTCCGGCGGAAGTGGCAGTGGTCATCAGTGACAAGGCCGGGGCCTATGCCCTGGAAAGGGCCGGGTTCGCCGGCATTCCTGCCCATTTCGTAGATCTCAAAACCTTTGAGAGTAAAGGGGACTACGAAAGAGTCGTTGTGAAAATTCTGCAGGAACACCGGGTCCAACTGGTTTGCCTGGCCGGCTACATGCGCCTGGTGGGGGAACACCTGCTCAAGGCCTATCCCAATAAAATTATGAACATCCATCCTGCGCTGCTGCCGGCCTTCCCGGGCCTGCACGGCCAAAGGGATGCGCTGGCCTACGGGGTTAAGATTTCCGGTTGCACCGTTCACTTCGTAGACGAAGGCATGGACACCGGCCCCATTATTTTACAGGCGGCGGTGCCGGTTTTGGACGATGATACGGAGGAAACACTGGCAGCAAGAATTCTGGAACAGGAGCACCGGCTTTATCCCGAGGCAGTGAAGCTGTTTGCCCAGGGACGCCTGCAGGTGATGGGAAGAAAAGTATTGGTGATTAAATGAGGGGGCGTGATATTGTGAAGGTTAAGCGCGCTTTGCTGAGTGTATCGGACAAAACCGGCCTGGTGGAATTTGCCCGGGGTCTGTCCGCCCTGGGGGTTGAAATTGTGTCCACCGGCGGTACGGCCAAAACCCTGCGGGAGGCCGGGGTACCGGTGGTCTATATTTCCGATGTAACCGGTTTTCCGGAAATCCTGGGCGGTCGGGTGAAAACCCTGCATCCCAATGTCCACGGCGGCATTTTGGCCCTGCGGAATGAGGACCATTTAAACCAGTTGCAGGAGCATCAAATTACGCCCATCGACCTGGTGGTGGTAAACCTTTACCCCTTCCGTCAAACCATTGCCAAGCCCGGGGTGACGCTGGCCGATGCCATCGAGAACATTGATATCGGCGGCCCCGCCATGGTGCGGGCTGCGGCTAAAAATCACGCTTACGTGGGCATTGTGGTCAACCCGCAGCACTACGGTCAGGTGCTGGCAGCCCTGGAGAAGGATGGAGAACTGGGCGCTGACCTACGATTGGATTTGGCCCGGGAGGCCTTTGCCCATACAGCAAGTTACGATACAGCCATTGCCAATTATTTAAACGATGTCCTTGGTACAGAGGACTTTCAGCCGGAATTCAGCCTTTCTTTGGTAAAGGCACAAAACCTGCGCTACGGGGAGAACCCCCACCAGAAAGCAGCCTTTTACAGAGACCCCGCTGTTACCGGCCCCTGCATTGCCAATGCGGAACAAATTCATGGTAAAGAACTCTCTTACAATAATATTCTGGATGCCAACAGCGCCCTGGAACTGGTGCGGGAATTCAGCGACCCCTGCGCGGTGATTATTAAACACAACAACCCCTGCGGCACCGCCATGGCGGACTCCCTGGTCATCGCCTATAAAAAGGCCTTTGCAACCGATCCGGTTTCTGCTTTCGGCGGCATTGTGGCCTGCAATAGAACGGTTGACGCCGACACCGCCAACGAGATGTCCCAGATTTTCCTGGAGGCTGTGGTGGCACCGGACTTCACCGTCGAAGCTTTGGATATATTAAGGAAGAAAACAAACTTGCGTCTGCTCAAGACCGGCGATTTAACAGGGCAAACCAATGATGTTTTGGAAGTGAGAAAGGTAAACGGCGGACTTCTGGTGCAGGAGGCCGACAGGGTGGTTGCCAATCCGGATGAACTTAAGGTGGTGACCGAACGCCAGCCCTCCGCCGAAGAACTGAAGGAAATGCTCTTTGCCATGGCGGTGGTGAAGCACGTGAAATCCAACGCCATCGTACTGTCCAAAGACGGCCAGGTTGTCGGCGTGGGCGCCGGTCAAATGAACCGGGTGGGTTCCGCACGCATCGCCTATGAGCAGGCCGCCGACAAGGCCCAGGGGGCGGTGCTGGCCAGCGACGC
>JAMCWI010000025.1:0-433 GCA_023481335.1 Bacillota bacterium
GTTGATGAAACGGGCTTAAAGAAAATAACTCCAGCCAGTTGTAATCCCATAATAATACCGATTTGCCATACGGTAATTCCCAGTTCATATGCATATAGAGGAAATATTACTTCAAAGGCACCAAAGGTAAAGAAGACCACAGCCTCTAATAGACCCAGCATCAATAATTCTTTGTGGCAAAGAAGGCACCATAAATTCTTTACCAAACTATTGCTCTCAGAAGCTTTTCCAGGAGTCTCGCCGAGTACTCTTTCATCTAACCGGCTCCAGAATCCTATGCCTAATAGTAGTGCAGCAGTACCAGAAATGGCACAAAACAGATATAACCCCTTGAAACCCCACATTCCCAATAATACCCCCCCCTACAAAAGGGGCCAGTGCCCTACCTACCATTGTAGAAGAAGAGTAAAGGGAAAGCATTTCACCCTTTCTT
>JAMCWI010000025.1:443-8508 GCA_023481335.1 Bacillota bacterium
TTAGGTGATGAGATTATCAATATTATCTTAAAGCATATTCGTGGTGGTTTAACCGAAGCAGAAGCAATTGAACTGGAATTGCCCGTTAGAGATTATACCCTTGAAACCCCACATTCCCAATAATACCCCCCCTACAAAAGGGGCCAGTGCCCTACCTACCATTGTAGAAGAAGAGTAAAGGGAAAGCATTTCACCCTTTCTTTCGCCACTTACAGAGACTATTGCCGCCATCGCCACCGGGCCCAAAATAGCAGTGGCAAAACCATGATAGAAGCGAACGCCTGCCAATTCGATAGAACTGTCTGCCAATAGGTAAAGGAAGGGAGCCGTTGCAAAGATAAACAGGGAGATGAATAATAACCTTCTCCACCCGTATTTATCAGACATGGCTCCTGCGAAGTAGCTCATAAAAATGCCCGGTAAAGTTGACGCTGCAGCTATCCACCCCACCTGGGCATCAGTTGCACCTAGGTGGGAGGCGTACAAAGGTAAAACCGGCGTTTTTGAAAGAGTCGAGCTAAAGATGGCTGCCAGGCCACACAAACTGAAGGCCCAAATGAGACTTTGGTTTACACGCCCGGTCATACCCTTTATCCGTTCATCCATTCATGTATTTCTTTGTGTAATTTAAGGTAACGTTCTGTAGTGAGTTCATTTTTTCCGTATTTAATAAACTGTGTTAAAATCTCCTCAAAACGTTCCTCCGCACCCTTTTCATCAACATCAACCAAATCTTCAATATAAATATCTACCATTCTATCTGCGTAAATCACGATTTTTTCTTCCGGGGTTCTAAGGGTATAATCTCTAACGGGCAATTCCAGTTCAATTGCTTCTGCTTCGGTTAAACCACCACGAATATGCTTTAAGATAATATTGATAATCTCATCACCTAACCCAAGTTCACGGGCCTTATCGGCACCAATTTCTCCATGCTGGAGTCCGTTAGTCACTGATTTACCCAAGTCATGGTAGATGCCACCGAGTACAATCAATTTTCGATCAACATCAATTTTAACACGACCGGAAATTTCCAGGGCCTTTCTGGCTACCTCTATACTATGATCAATAGCTTCTTCTGGACATCCGGCCTTTCGTAAGTTATCAATGTCTTTCATGGCCAAATCTTCAACCACGTGAAGGAGAAACTCAGTAACTGCTTCATCACCCCAGTTTTCCCTTACATATTTAATGTTTTCAGGTAAAATATCCAAACTGTGCCTTAAAGCTTTTACATCCTTATCAGGATCATTGTCCAACCAATTATGAAGCTCAGTGTATTCCTTACCGGTTCTTTTAAGACTAGTTTCTAAATGAGTTTTGAATGGGGGCATTAATCATCTCTCCTTATAAATTATTTTTTTGCTGTTTCTGGGAGGCATAACTTTCCTTCTGTAACCAGGGTTACATTTTCTTCTTGAGCTTATTTTATATAACCACGGTTACAATGTCAATGGGTTTTTAATTAATTTAGCCATGTAATTTTTTTATCATTAAATTGCTTAAACAGCAATTATTGAGGACCGCAAAACTATTGACAGAAAATAATTTTTGCCATACTATGAAACCATAGTTACTTAAAATACAATGTCCTATCCACTGCGCTATCGGATATTCTTGGGCGTAGAAAAGTTATCATGATGGGTGTGGCCAGTAAGGCACGTAATTATGGGGCAGCACTGGGGGTGGTTGATAAAATGAAATGGATTATGCTTATTTATAAACTTCCTAAATCTAAAACATCGGCGAATAAAGTATCTGTCTGGCGTAAGCTTAAAAGGTTAAACGTTTATCCTTTACAGGATTCCGTCTGCATACTACCCTATTCTGAGAGAACCGTAGAAAATTTTGAATGGCTTTCTGAGGAGATTAAAGAAATGGGTGGTGAGGCAACACTTTGGGAAACCGCCTGCCTCTCAAATTATGAAGAAGAACGCATTAACGAGTATTTTCTCAACCAGACCAATAAACAATATCTGGAGATAATCAATGCTGTTAACGATGTAGTAAACGTAAAACAACTTCAGTCAATGTGGTCTTTAATGAACCGGGTAAAAGCGCAGGATTATTTGAAATCACCACTGTGGATTGAGGTTAAAGGTGCTTTACAAAGAAAAGCACAGGAGTTTTCTAGGAAGGGAGACGAATAATATGAAGTGGATTACGTGGGAAAATGTTGGCGTAGATAGAATTGCATGTGCCTGGTTAATAAAAAAATTCATTGATCCCAAGGCAGAGTTTGAATTTATCAAGAAGGGTGCCGATCTGAAAGGTGCAGAGGGAATTCCCTTTGACATTCCCGGAGTAACTCTCAGCCATAAAAGGGGGCGCTGCACATTTTGCACAATCTTAAAAGAATATGACCATATTAATGACCCTGTTTTGAATCAGATTTGCGATATTGTTGATGCTGCAGATGCCCTAAATGATGTTTTACCTCCCCCTGAGGCAGCAGGGTTGGAAGTTATTTTTCGGGGTTTAAGAAAGGTTGTAGAGGATGACCGGAAAGCTCTGGAGGTGGGGTATATTGTTATGGAATCACTATATAAGCAGCTTTCGGAATGACATAACTCTCCATATTAAAAACCAGCCTCTCTATGTGATTCCAGAGACTTTTCTTCTTCTCGATATTCTTTAATGAGATCGTCTGCCGATGAAGCAATCATTGGATGGGTCTTTTTAAGAATTCCCCTTGTATCTTTTATTAGCTACTTCTTAAATTTAACTTGAATTTCAACGATTTCCGATTGGGTGCCGATGCGTACCGGGGGGCCCCAGGTGCCGTAGCCTGAGGACACGACGACTTGCAAAGAACCCTTAATCAAATGCCCGTAATCCACCTCGTACATCCTGTTGGTAATAAGCTGATTGGGGAAGAACTGTCCTTGATGGGTATGGCCGGAAAGCTGCAGATCGACCCCGGCAATCCTGGCTTCCTCCAAGGCTACTGGTTGGTGGTCTAGTAAACAAAGAAAAACCCATTATCTTACTTCTTTTAATAAGTTTGCTAAGTTCTCGCGTTTTCTGGAGACATCTTCCCGGCCGACCAAATGAATGCCCACTACTTCTACAATCTCATCCCTAAGAATGGTAATATTCGCTTCCTTGAAAATTTTTAGGCTCTCGTTGAGGTTGCCGGTGTAGTATTCATGGTTGCCCAATACGCCATAAACACCATATTTTGCTTTAATCTTTTTTAATGCTTCTTTTTCTCTACTTAGTGCACCAATATCCTTGTCATCAAAAATATCGCCGGGCAGCACCACCAGATCGGGGTTTAACCGGTTGATTTCTGAGACCATCTTTTCAACGTAACCCTTCGGTTTCTGATTGTCGATATGAATATCCGAGAGCATTACAATACGCAGGTCGTTGGCAGGCTTGGCAATTCCGATATCATAGTGCTGCAATATAATTTTGTTGGCGTTAAACGCTCCGTAAAGAATCACAAGCAAAATAAGCAGATAGCTGCCTATAATAAAAGGTTTGTTTTTGATCAGCAAACCTAGCACAGCAACAAAAGTGGCGTAATAAAAAAATACCATCCAGTAGTTGCCGATTGGCTCAAACCCCTTGTAAACCATTCTTCCTAAGATTGGTGAGTAAGCTAAAACCAAAAAAATAACCCAAAATGCTATTTTGTTTATCTTTAGAAGTTCATATAATTGTCTTCCGATTAGCCAGTTAAGAAAGGTATACACAGTGATAATTACATAGAACCACAACTTCATAGTAAACTCCTTTTTGAACTTAAAAGTGACCGTACTCGCTCAATATATCACTACTAAAAATAATCGTCAAATAGATGTCTTTACCAATTTGCTAAAAAAGCAAAACAAACCTAAACATAACCCTTTTGCCTCCCCGATCCTGCAGTCGTTAAAGAAATGGCAACAAACAGGATTCACCCAATCACCGCAAAAACCTTTCTAATTCAAAGAGCCGGCAATTAATACTTCGTAAGGATAAAGAGCCAATTGATTTAAAAAAATCTCCTCCCCCTTAGATCTGTGTGTGCCAAAAAGCGTTTTCTCCTTCCCTGCTGTATCAATCTGGAGCCTCTGCTGCCTCTTCGAAAAATTTAAAACGACGGTAACCTCTTCATCCCCATATTTTCTCTTATAGATGAGAACCTCCTTGGGATCCTTTTCCATAAACTCAATATCGCCCAGAGAAAGTGCATTATTTCTTTTTCTCAACCAAATAAGGGCTTTATAAAAAGCAAGCAGGGAGTTTTTCTCTTTGCTCTGGGTGCTTACATTTTTGTGCTTATAATCTGAATTTACCGGCAGCCACGGCCTAACGGTTGAAAACCCTGCATAGGGTGAAGCATCCCACTGCATGGGGGTTCTTTCAGCATCTCTGCCCCTGATGAAGGGCCATCCCTTTTTCCCAAGAGGGTCTTGGATGTCTTTCCTGGCGATTCTTTCACAGGTCATGCCAATTTCCTCGCCATAATAGATAAAGGGGGTTCCCCGCAAAGTCATCAGCAGGGCAGCTGCAACCTTGGCCCGGGCATCGGTGTATTTGCCGTCGCGGTAGCGGTAGTAGTGCCTTGGCTGGTCGTGATTGCTTAATGTGAAATTGGGCCAGGCATCAGCCGGCAGTGCATGATAATACTCTAGGATGTTGTTGTAAAACCCCTTGGCGCACCACTTCTGAAAAAGGAAGCTGAAATTAAAGGCCATGTGCAGTTCGTCATTTTCTTTGCCATGGTAAGATACCGCTTCCCGGGTTTCGTTGGTGTAGATTTCACCCACCAGCATGCGATCTTCATATTGATCCGTGATGGCCCTTATTTCTCTGCATATTTCATGGGTTTCCGGCCGGTTGCGATCATAGAGATGCCTTTGCACAGCAATGGGATTCAAGGACAGCCGCCACGGATTGTTTCTGAATTGGTCGTCTTTGATATACCAGTTGACAACATCCATGCGAAAACCGTCCACACCCAGGTCAAGCCAATACCGGATCATATTATAAACGGCTTTTTTCAGTTCGGGATTTCTCCAGTTTAATTCCGGTTGGTGTCTTGTAAAGGTGCCCAGGTAGAATTCCTTGGTGTTTTCATCAAACCACCAGGCATTTTTCATTTCAAAGGATGCTACCCAGTTGTTGGGTTTTTTTCCCTTGTCTTCATGCCAAATGTACCAATCCCTCTTGGGGTTGTTTTTGCTTTTTCTGGATTCGATAAACCAGGGATGCACATCGGAAGTATGGTTTATAACCAGGTCCATAATAACTTTTATATTACGTTTGTGTGCTTCTCCAAGCAATTGAATAAACTCGGCCTTGCTGCCAAAAATGACATCAATATCTGTATAATCGCTAATGTCATAGCCGAAATCCTTCATGGGAGACTTATAGATGGGCGAGATCCATATGGCGTCGATACCCAGTGAATTCTCTGACCCGTCGTTTAAATAGTCCAGTTTTGCAATGACCCCTTGAATGTCCCCGATGCCGTCCTGATTGCTGTCCATAAAGCTTCTGGGGTAGATCTGATAGATGACCCCCCTTTTCCACCAGGGTCCTGTCCGGACTGTTCCCTGCATGCTGCATAGCTCCTCGGCTTTGTCTTTTAATGACTTCATCAAACATATTTATTATCTTGTATTAGTTGCACCAAAAAAATTCAGTCATTTTAAAGAACAGCACCCAAAAGCCTTAGCAAAAAAGGGGTTGTTGCAAAACGAACTAAATGTTCGCAGAGCAACAGCCCCTCCTAATTTAAATTTTACACTTATACCGCTGTCCAGCCGCCGTCCACGTAAATGGTCTGGCCGTTGGTGTAGCTGGAGGCATCCGAAGCCAGGTAAATGAGGACACCGTCCAATTCTCCGGGCTTGCCGAATCTTTGCATGGGGCAGCGGGATCTCAGGTAGGCCAGGAACTCTTCGCCGTGAATGATCTCCTGGGTCATCTCGGATTCAAAAAAGCCCGGACCAATGCCGTTGACATTGATGCCGTATTTGGCCCATTCTCCGGCCAGGGCCCGGCTGAAGTTGACCACGCCACCTTTGGATGCATGATAGGCCAGGGCCGGGATGGCGGCATTGCCTACTTTGCCAAACATAGAGGCAATATTGATGATCTTGCCGTATTTTTTCTCAATCATATGCCTGCCGACGTGCTTGGCAAACAGGAAGAGCCCCTTCAGGTTGGTGTCCACAACTTTATCCCAGTCTGCTTCACTGAGATTTTCTGCTGCATCCCCGCCAGCCACCCCGGCATTGTTAACCAAGATGTCAATTTTACCGAATTCCTTGATAACTTGTGCGACAGCCGCCTCTACCTCATTTTCCTTGACAACATCGCACTTTACGGGCAGGCACTTGCTGCCCATGCCCTCTATTTCCTTGCGTAATTCTTCCAGTTTTTCATACCTTCTGGCCACAATGGCCAGATCGGCCCCCTGTTTTGCCAGGGCTCTGGCAAACTGTACTCCCAGCCCGCTGGATGCGCCGGTAACTATGGCGACTTTGCCTGTTAGATCAAATAAGTTGCTCATTAGTAAAACCTCCTTTGTACCTATGGAATTATTTTACCTTGTATGCTACGAGGTCTATTCCAATTCCATGTTTTTTTTATGAATATGTAATTTGCTTGAAAGAAACAATGCCCGCCGGGAGGTGCCCAGGGTCTTTTTGAGGCTTGTGGATGAGTTGGAAAGGTAATCCATCCGGGAAGCCCTGTCCGGTTACAGCACCCACCAGACCGCGGAAGTTCTGGGCATCATATAGGACGTTAATGAGAAAAATAAATAAGCCGGGCATCGATTACGGTTCTGTGGCACAGGGTAAAAAATAATATTAACTCTTGTTCTGTTGGTGTTATACATGGTAAAAAAATAATATTTACTCTTGTTCCGTTGGTGTTATAATGTGGAAAAAGGAGGGGTGGTTTATATGGATAAGGCTGCTTCCGACAGGCTGGAACGGGTAGAAAATACCGTGGTTCGTATAGAGAATAATATGAACCAATTGACAGATGCTGTTAAGCGTATTGAAAACAATGCTAATCAACTGACTGATAAAGTAACTCAATTAGTAGGCATGGTTGGTAAACTAATTACGGGACATCACGAGTTAAACATTCGATTAGATAGCCTAGAAACAAGGTTTGATCGCCTGGAAACAAAAGTAGATAATTTAGAGATTAAAGTGGATTCCCTGCAAAAAGATATCAATTACATAGAAGGCCATATTCACCAACACGATAAAGATATCTATAAGCTAAAAAGACTGATTGTAGGTTAAAAAAAAGAGCGATTTCTCGCTCTTTTGCCTTTCTGTAGGTTTTTACCCCTCGATGTCCTCCGGGAACAATTTGTCCGTTTCGCCGCCTGTCATGATTCTTGAAGCGGCCCTGCGATAGGCCCTGTCGATGATGTCTTTGGCATAGCGGGTGTTGCCTAATTTACCCAGCTCATTTTGCCGGGAGATAAATATTCCGTGCAGTTTCTCAGTAGCTTCGCCGGTTAAGGTTAATTGATAGTCCTCCGCAAATTTGACTGCCACTTCTAAAAGTTCACCCGGGGTATAATTGGGAAATTGCAGTTGGTAACGGATTTTACCGGCTACCTCAGGGTCCCCTAGAAGCGTTGTCAACTCCTCCTGAGTACCGGATAAAACAATCATGGTCCCCCGGGCATCCAACATGGTGTGAATCACTTGCTTTCCCAAGGCCAGGATATCCGGCACCTTATCTACATAGAGAATACCTCCCCGGGCTCTTTCCAAGACACTGCCAACCCTTCGCACAATTTCCTGCGAAGATTCCCCTGCTAAGTCCGATCTATGCACACCAAAAAGTTGGTCTTTCTGCAGCACCTGCAGACGGCGCAGCATTTCTCCCATTAGACGGGCCAGGGCTACCTTGCCGGTGCCGGGATTGCCGATAAAGGCGAAATTCACCGCTTCCCCCGCCAGTTGTCGCGTTTGTGCCAGCATGCCAATTTCTTTCACAACGTTGCTAAATTTTGCAAGCCCTGTTAATTCCTCCAGGTTCTTTATGGTTTCCTCAATAATATAGTTCGTCACTTTACCCCTCCTCTCGGTTGAAA
>JAMCWI010000075.1 GCA_023481335.1 Bacillota bacterium
GTCAACAGCGGTATGGGGACACACCTCTTCGAGGAATGTCAACAGCGGTATGGGGACACACCTCTTCGAGGAATGTCAACAGCGGTATGGGGACACACCTCTTCGAGGAATGTCCCCGATAGGAGGTGAAGGATATGATGGGCGGCAATATGAACAAAATGATGAAACAGGTCCAGAAGATGCAGCAGGATATGATGAAGCTGCAGGAGGAGCTAAATAACCGCACGGTGGAGTGCACTGCCGGGGGCGGAGCGGTAAAGGTCGTGGCCAGCGGGAGGAAAGACCTGATTTCTCTGGAGATTAAACCGGAGGCGGTTGATCCGGAGGACGTTGAGATGCTGCAGGACTTGATCCTGGCCGCTGTAAATGAAGCCCTGAAAAAAGCGGAAGAGATGGTGGCCCAGGAGATGTCCAGGTTCACCGGCGGGATGAAAATTCCTGGCCTGTTCTAACCGATGCATTATTACGCCAGACCGGTAGCCCTTCTTATAGGCCAGTTGTCCAGGCTACCCGGGATCGGGCCCAAGACGGCGCAGCGACTGGCCTTTCATATTTTGAACTCGCCGCCGGAAGTCGCCCGTGAACTCTCCCGGACTATTCAGGAAGCGCGGGAGTCGATCCGCTTTTGCCCGGTGTGCGGCAACTTTACCGATGAAGAGCCATGTTTCATATGCCGGGACGCGAGGCGTACCGGGGAAATGGTCTGCGTGGTGGAGCGCCCCCGCGATGTGGTGGCAATGGAAAGGTCGAAGAGCTTTCGCGGTCTGTACCACGTACTGCACGGGGCAATCTCACCCCTGGACGGGATAGGGCCCGGCCAGCTAAAGGTGCGGGAACTGCTGCACCGCCTGGAGGGGGGGCAGGTGAGGGAAGTAATCCTGGCCACAAACCCCACCGTGGAAGGGGACGCCACAGCCCTTTACCTGGCCGGTTTACTCCGGCCTATCGGCGTCAGGGTCACCCGCCTTGCGCACGGCCTGCCGGCCGGCGCCGAGTTGGAATACGCGGATGAAATGACCTTGAGCAAAGCACTTGAAGGCAGGATGGAAATTAAATAGCATATTTTTCATTCCGGGCCATATAATGGAGCATAGGGGGTGCTCATGCCTTGGAATGGAAAACAGTCTTTCTCGCCCTGGCCGGACTTTTTGTGATTTACCTGGCCGGCAGCGCGCTGCTGAGGCCTTTAAAGTGGCTGTTCCGGGTGGCGTCCTGGGCCCTTGTCGGTGTTATCCTGCTCGTGGTGATTAACGCGGTTTTCGGGCGGATGGGGTTCCACATCGCCATCAACCCGGTTACGGTGCTGACTGCCGGGGTTTTGCAGGTGCCGGGAGTGCTGCTGCTGGTGCTGATCAACTACCTTCTGTGAACTCCGGGAAATTTTTTGATAAATATGCTGACAACCTGCTTAAGACATGGGGGGAACGGTTTATTACCGTTCCGTTTTCTTTTTTTGACAGCAGTGGGGAAGGTTCTTGACTTGCGGGTGCGGGTATTAACAGGAAAGTAAAGTAAAGCCTGACCCCAATTTTGCTTAAAAAGCCGGGAATTGTGCATAATAATAACGATGGCAGACAGGAT
Source organism: Bacillota bacterium (assembly GCA_023481335.1). Classification (GTDB taxonomy): domain Bacteria; phylum Bacillota; class Desulfotomaculia; order Desulfotomaculales; family Desulfotomaculaceae; genus JAMCWI01. Next base: position 1,582 of record JAMCWI010000075.1, read on the forward strand.
TGTAGAGGCGTATACCGGCGAGTACGCCGCGGGCAAGAGCGAAAACGCCTTGAACCGCGCGCTGGAACTGGCGCGCCGGGGCAGGTTGGTCACCCTGGTGGACCTGGATATCGTCGAGCCGTTTTACACCCTTCGCCCGATCCAGGACGAACTGGCGGCCCACGGCCTGACGGTACTGGCCTGGAAAACAGGGGAGACCATGGGCCTGGGGGAAGCCGGCACGGTTATAAAGCCGGCGGCCCGGTGGGCGCTGCGCAGGGACGGGGACGTCATCCTGGACATTGGCTACGGGGTGGGAGGCAGCAGGACCCTGAACCTGGTGGAAGGCGCTGGTTCAGACCCGGACTTGAAGGTGCTTGCAGTGATTAACATATCCCGGCCGATGACCGCGAGCGTGGCGGATATAGTGCAGCACGTGCGGGACTTGGGCCGCGTTGACGGTTTGATCAACAACACCCACCTGGGCGATGAGACCACCGGAGAGGTTGTCCAGGAAGGGGCGAGGGTTGTGACCGAGGCTGCCCGGATCCTGGGGCTGCCTGTGGTGGCGACGGCTGCGGCGGCCGAAATTGCCGAAAAGATCGGCCAGGCCGACTGCATGGACAATCCGGTCCGGCCGCTGACCCGTTTCATGCAGAAGGCCATGTGGTAGGGGAAAGTTTTAATCAGGAGGAGTGTTTTTGGAAAAGCCGATCCAGGAAGAGCGAAAAGCTTTTTTAACGGGGAACGAAGTGGTGGCCTGGGCGGCCCTGGTTGCCGGAGCGGAATTTATGTACGGCTACCCGATCACCCCTCAGAACGAAATTATGCACTACTGGACGCGCCTTGCGCCCAGGTATAAAAGGGGTTTTCTCCAGACCGAGGACGAGCTGTCGGCGGGCTTTACCACTATCGGCGGGGTGATGGGGGGCAAAAAGGCCTTCACGGCGACCGCCGGCCCGGGCAATACGCTGATGCAGGAGCCCCTCTCCATGGCTGAAATGATGCGCCTCCCCGTGGTGGTGGTGGTGCAGCAGCGGGGCGGGCCCTCCACGGCCACGGTAATTTACTCCCAGCAGGAAGTTACCCTGACCACCATGGGCGGTAACGGTGAAGGACTCAGGATAGTCTATTCGACCTCAAGCCACCAGGAGCTTTTCGACTACACCATCAAGGCGTTCAACACGGCCTGGCGGTACCGTTTTCCCACCTTTGTCCTGGGGGACGGCTACCAGGCCAAGATGCGCGAGCCGCTGACGTTATATGACCCGGAAGCCAGGGGGGTAGCCATGGTCGGGACGGAGCCTTTTGTCGGGAAAGAGGGGGTGCCGGGGATAGAGCGCCCTCCCGCCCAGCACCGGAACACCTTCAGCCTGGAAGAAGAACTGTACGAAAAAGTGAAAACAGACGCCGGTGATTATGAAAAAATAGCGCCGTCCGTTGCTGAATACAGCTCAAAGTATACCGAAGACGCCGACCTGGTGATCCTCTCCCACGGGGTGGTCTTTCGCGCCGTTGCCGAAGCCGTCGGCAGCTTGCGGGAGCATGGTTTTAAAGTAGGCTTTTTCAGGCCGGTCACCCTGCGCCCGATGCCGGTGGGGCCCGCCCGGGAAATGGCCCAAAAGGCAAAGAAGATCCTGATCGCTGAGTCTGCCCTTGGGCAGTTGGCCAGGCTGTTTAAAGAAGCAGCCTTTGGCGCGCAGGCGGAAATCCACACCCTCTTTAAGCCCGGCATGGGTATTACCGCGGAAGAGGTGGAGGAAAAGGCCAGGGAACTGTTACAGTGAAACTACCCGCGACAGGGGACGGTTCTCGCTGTCGCAAAATAGATTGTCAATAAGGGGTCAGGCTTTACATTGTGAATTACCCTAAACAAGGTTACCTTAAAAAGTTATAAAGTAAAGCCTGACCCCAAGTGAACAAGTGAATGGAGAGTGGAGATGGAGGCTGTAAGGACGGAAATGCCGGCGCCGGCTATGCCGCGCAGCTGGCGGGTGGATACCAAGCCGCACAAGTTTTGCCCGGGCTGCGGTCACGGGCTGGTGTTGAAATGCCTGGGACAGGCCATCGATGAGCTAAACATCCAGGGGCGGGTGGTTTTCGGCTGCGACATCGGCTGCTCACTCCTTTCCTGGGATTTTTTCAACATTGATACCATTCAGACCCACCACGGCCGCACTACCCCGGTGATGGTGGGGCTGAAGCGGGCCAGGCCCGAACTCGTCACAATTGCCTACATGGGCGACGGAGGGGGCTATGCAATAGGCGCTCAGCACCTGGTCAACGCCGCTTCCCGCGGCGAGAATATAACCGTGGTTTTGGCCAACAACACCCAGTACGCCATGACCGGCGGGCAGATGGCGCCGACTACCCTGCCTGGACAGAAGACTGAAACAACCCCTTACGGGCGCGAGCCGGAAACTACCGGATACCCGTTTATGGGCCCGGAGATGGTGGCGGCGATCACCCGGGAAGGCGCCTACGTGGCGCGGGGAAGCGTGGCAAACCTCCGCCAGCTGAAAAGCTATATTAAAAAAGCGCTGGAAAACCAGATTGCGGGCAGAGGATTTTCTTTCGTAGAAGCGCTCTCGGGCTGCCCCACTAACTGGCGTACCAACGCGGCCGAGACCTGGGACTTTATCGAAGAAGAAATGCCCAATTATTTTAAGGTCGGGGAAATAAAGGCGTCCGCCGCCGCGAAGAAAGGTGAAGAGGATGGGTAAGACTGTGAAGATAGTGCTGGCCGGTGAGGGGGGTCAGGGGGTCCAGTCTGTGGCCCAAATAATTGCCGAGGCAGCCGACGAAGAAGGCAAGCAGGTTTTGTACATACCAAACTTCGGCGTTGAACAGCGGGGCGGGGTCTCCGTGGCTTACGTCCAGATCGGGGACGGGCCGATCGGCTCGCCCAAGTTTGAGAAGGGGGACATCGTGGTCGCCTTGAGCGACCGGGCCGTGCAGCGCACCGGGAGATACGTCGGGCCTAAGACCGCTTTCTTATACGACAGCAGCATCCCCGTGGAAAAGGGGGACTTGCCCGGAGACGCCGGGGAGATACTCCCCATACCGGCTATCGACACAGCCAAAAAGGAACTTCACCCCAGGGTATTCAACATCCTCATCCTGGGCGCGGTGCTGGGCGCCACCGGGGTAGTCCCTGTCGACCGGGCGAGGCTGGCGATTGAAAAGAAACTCGGCTATAAATTTGAAAAGGACCCAAAGCTCAGGGATTTAAATTTCCGTGCGATGGACCGGGGCATGGAACTGGTAAAAAAAATGGCCGGTCAAAGGAATGGGGACACACCTTCCTTGTTTGCCAACAATAAACAAATTATATAAATACCAGGGAAGGTATGTCCCCATAAAGTTTTGCGACAGAGAACCGTCCCCTTGTTAGTGGTAAAAAATGGCCATCTGACCAGGCCGACTAAAATAAATACAACGGTGGTAAAAATGACTTTAGAATTTCAATCAAAAACGAAGGAATTAAAAAAAGGCTTATTCACTCTTTTCCCCGGGCTTTGCAAAGGGTGTGGGCTTTGTGTTGAAAAGTGCCCCAAGCACTGTATCGCCTGGTCCGACATCCTGGGGGTCTACGGTACACCCTCTGTCGAGGCCAACGACGAGTGCATCGCCTGCGGTATCTGCCAGAATGTCTGCCCGGACTGTGCGATCCTGGTCAGAAAAAAAACGGGGAAAGTAGGACCAAATTGATTTTGCCGAAATAATATATACTGATGTTAAGCGGCGGTGAAAATATTATGGCTGAAGCGACTTATACCTGCATACTCTGCCTGCGGGCCCTGCAGGCGGAAGAGCAGGGCCTGCTGGTACTGGGGCACAATATCTGCCCGGAGTGCGAGAGTAAAATTGTTTCTCTCACCAGGGATGACCCTGATTACGAGCATTTTAAATCGGGCTTGAAAAAAATCTGGCAGCGCCTGGGCGCCTAAAATCCTTGCCCGGGCTTGTTTTTTTGCTCGAGGCGCGCCATAGTATGGGCCAATGTAAGGTCTTGCCGGATCAGGTACAGGACTGAAGACTTCACGCCGAGCCGTGCGGCTATTTCCCGGTCGGAAAGGCCTTTTTTCCAGGCTCGGATTAACCTCCCGACGTTAGTGCGGTACTTCCTGGACAGGACTTTTTCGTCCGGCTTCCAGGAAAAAGCCCCTGTCATTTAAAAAGCCCCCCTTTCAAAAATTGAATTTAAAAGTATTTTGGCCGTCAAGATTGCCGGGTATAAGTTTAAAGTGCTGGGGAAAACAGCATGTTTTGGCCCTAAAAATGTTTTTAGCCCGTTTCATCTCTTTTTCTAGCGATTTTTTAATCGCCTTTGACAATAACAATTATTGCTAGGATATTAAAATAATAAAAGAGATTAATATAGCTTAAAAAGGCCGGATGCGTTTAACCGGCAGGAACACCCGGCCGGCTGTCAAATAAGTTAATAAAATGGTGTCTGACACTAATTTGTTATGGAAGGCTAACTTATTTGATACTGATTAGTCAGAATTGCGACAGGAGAACCGTCCAATGTCGCAAATTTGAACTTCTACATCGTGCCGGCATTTTGCTCCATTGGGGACATTCGTCGAAGAGGTGTGTCCCCATACCTCAGCCGTTGTGATGGTACATCAAGTGAGGTTAACTTGTTCTTGTTATCTACCTGTTAATACAGGGATTTTCAGGAGGTGTATTAAAACTGCAGCCGCGTTTATCCGCTGTCTGGCTAATTCTGATCGCCCTGGCGGGAGCTTTCGCCCTGCTTTATCTCTGGTTTACTTTATTTCCCGGGCGGGTGGATTCAAGAGCCTTGCAGTATTTCAGCGCGGGTCAGATAAACCAGGGGCGGCAGTACAACAGGGTTTTGCAGATTACTTTTATTTTTAGCTTTATTTTGCAGTCGTCTTTTCTCCTGTGGCTGGTGTTCAGCGGGCGGGCGGCGGCCCTGTCGGGCTGGACCCAGGGGGTCACCGGGGGCAATTACTGGGGGAGCCTGCTGCTGTTTTTTCTGATTATCTGGCTGGCGCTGCGATTGCTGAACCTGCCTTTTTCGCTCTACAGCAGCTACTTCTGGCAGCACCGCTGGGGCTTTTCAACACAAGTCCTCGGATCCTGGTGGCTGGACTATTTCAAGGTCGCCGGTCTGGAGCTTTTTCTTACCACCGCGGGAGTTTTATTGCTCTTCTGGGTTATGGGCCGCTGGCCGGCAGCCTGGTGGCTGGCAGGCGCCTCTTTTATCTCGCTCTGGCTGGTAATCCAGACCTTCCTCTGGCCGGTGGTTATTTCGCCTCTCTTTAACCGTTTCACGCCCGCCAGTGATCCCGCTGTTGTTGCCATGGTTTACAGGCTGTCCGAAAAAGCCCGCCTGCCGGTGGACCAGGTGCTGGTTATGGACGCCAGCCGGCGCACAACCAGGGCCAACGCCTATTTTGCCGGCCTGGGACGCACTAAACGAATCGTCCTTTACGACACACTGCTAGCAAATTATCCCCTGGACGAGGTTGAGGCGGTTGTTGCCCATGAAATGGCTCACTGGAGCCAGGGGCATATTTTAAGGGGGCTAGTCCTCGGAACGCTTGGCAGCTTCGCTTTGTGGGGACTCCTTTTTATTGTGGCTCGTGCCTCACTGCCGCTATCCCTCCGTTACCCGCCCGAAACATGGGCCATGGCTCTGTTGTTCTTCCTGCTTGTATCCTTTACCGCGAGTCCTCTCGGCAGCTATTTTTCACGGCAAATGGAGGGGGAAGCGGACCGGGTCTCGGTAACGTTAACCGGGGATGCCCCGGCGGCTGTCCGCCTCCAGGTGAAACTGGCCGGCAAAAATTTATCCGACGTTTCACCGGCCGCCTTTATCCGGTGGTTCGGCTACAGCCACCCGCCGGCGCCGGACCGGATCGAAAATATCCTGCAGGCTGCCAGCCGATAGGTAAAAGTTCAGGGCATTTTTAGAGCCGTGTACTGCAGGCCGGCAAAACACCAAACAGGGGTTCCGCGCAAAATGCGAAACCCCTGAGAAAAAGCAAACGGCCGGCTTAAAAAAATTTCCCGGCGGCGCCCTTGTTAAGACTGCTTTTCCTGGTCATATATACGCTCCAGCCGGATAATCACTTTTCGCAAATGTTCGGCCATTGTCTCTTTGGCCTTGTTGCTTTCACCGCTTTTAATAGCCCGGTATATTTCCCGGTGATCCTCGCTGAATATCCTTAAATTTTTACGTTTTAACTTTTATCGGATAGTAAGGCCCGGGTGATATTCAACCTTTTCTGCGAAAGGCGCATGGATAGCGCAACTCTTATCTTTGTGATAAAATTAATGTTTAGTAAATATAAAGGAATTTCAAATTTTTCCTTATAACCCCGGAGGCTGTTAAGTTGCCGGCAGACCAGAACAAGGCGCCTATTTACGATGCCCTTTGCCTTCATACCGGTGAGGCCGCCGCAAGGCTTCATGTACCGGGGCACAGGCAGGGGGCGGCTTTGCCCGCCGCCCTGAAAGGCCGGGACGGCCGGGCCCTTTACGAATTGGACCTGACCGAACTGCCCGGCCTGGATGATCTGCACCGCCCAATAGGAGCAATAGCCGGGGCCGAAAGCCTGGCCGCTCGCGCCTTTGGCGCCTGGCGCACCTTTTTTCTGGTTAACGGCAGCACGGCAGGAATCCACGCCCTTTTAACAGCCCTGGGCGGCAAAAAGGTACTGGCGCCAAGGGACGCGCACCGCTCGGTAATTGGCGGGCTGGTGCTGTCCGGGGCGGAGCCGGTCTATGTTTGGCCCGGTATAGTGCCCGGCTTCGGGATCCCTGCCGGCTTCGACACCGCCCGCTATGATCAAGCGCTGGCGGAACATCCGGATGCCGCCGCGGTGCTGGCGGTATACCCGAATTATTACGGCGTTGCCGGTGACCTGGCCGGGCGTGAAACGGTTAAAGAGAGGCGA
>JAMCWI010000112.1 GCA_023481335.1 Bacillota bacterium
TATAATAAAAGAAAAACATGTGTTCGGAGGCGCCGGAACCAAAATTAATTTCCCCCCGATCAGCTCGTATTGATTGTCATTGTCAATTTTTAGATAATCCTCGTAGGTATACGATCTTTCGGTGTCAGCTTTTTCAGTCCGCATTTTCAAACCTCCCATCAACCTGAAGAGAGAGACCAGCTATTGAAACTATTTATCTAAATAATACTATTATTAGTAGATATTTTCAAGGCGTTATCCTCTTGTTTCCTTGTTTCTAACGGTCAAACGGGTTTTGAACCGTTACGTTACCATAAACTTGTCCACTGTTCAAATCTTCCGTCCAGTGAAGAAAGGCTTGTCAGTGAGAATTCACCATTGCTTAGATTGGCAGGGTGCAGACAAAAACCCCTGCCGACAAATCCGGCAGGGGGCATTTTAAACAACAAGGCAGCTTTTGGATCAGTTTGATTGACTAAATCAAAAACAGGCAGCAACAAACAATGATCAGAATGAGTAAAAATATAAAGATACAACAACAAAGGGGTAACCAGGGGAACCCGCGTAAGGATTCAGCTTCTATGCTCATCCAAATACCTCCTTCTTTCATCAAAGATCATTTCATTGCAATTTCGCTATTATTTTTGCTGTATTTCTTGATAAGCTCCTCAAGTTCATTGAGAAATTCTTCAACTTTATCTAATTCAGCATCCGAGAGTCTCTGTAATAGTTCTTCCTTTGCCTTCCTGTTTATTTCATCGTTATTTTGCATCGACTCACCCCCCAAATGATTTACCATACCTGTCGCTACGACCCTTGTTGTTCCATAATATGGATTACAATGCAAAAAGGTTCCATTATTTGTTTGAAAAACAGAAAACCCGGACTTTCCGTCCGGGAATAACGCTAGGCATATTTATCTACATATTGTCCTAAATGAGCATCGGAAACATGATCCGTTGAATCAGAAATTAGCCGGTTGATTGCATTGGCATTTTGTACGGCAACATCCATCACTTTGTCCAAGACCATGATTCCTGCGGTTTCCTGGGTCTTGGCTTGGGATAAAGCCGCAGATACTGCAGCAACGTCCATCATTCTACCCCCCCTTGTTTCCGGTTTGGGTAAACCCGCAAAGCCAGGCAACAGGGGCATCGTGATGTTTTCCCTGCCTGGCAGCCCGGCTGTCATAGCTTCTGATGCCTTAGACCCGTGGCTTTGCGTCCTCAGCTTTCGCTAAGTTTGCCTTTTTCAGTGGATATGCAGTTATTATATCACAATTCTATTGAATATGATAATATTTTCCTGTAAAAATGTCACAATGAGAAGTGGAAGCAGGCCCGGAAATAATCCCGAACCCTCTTGTTATACATAATTTCTTCCGATGCTGGCCATGGCAGCACCGATATTGAGCAGTTGATCGTAAGTGGCTACAATTTGCTCCAGTGAACCGGTTACCACCTTGATTGCCTTCTCCTGCTCCATGATCATGACGCTGTCTTCCCTTAAACGGGCTAAAACACTGGCGATATCCTCAAAGGCCTTGGTGGCCTTCTCAGATTGCAGCTTGCTTTGGGCCGCTATGTTGCGGATCTCATCAATATCGGGAGAGGCCAGGGGAAACTGGGAAGGTATGGGCAGCTCTTTTTGAGATACCATTAACAGCACCTTATTGGCCAGTTCCAGTGTATCCTTGGCGATGGTATTGGTTTCCTCCATCAGGGCTTCCAGGTGCTGGTTCCTGCTGTTTATCTTAGAAGTGGTTCCCTTGAGGGTCAGTGTAGAGAAATTAATGGATTCCATAGAAAGCATTAATTTGCCGCTCATATCCATCAGGCTGCTGGTCAGGGCCGGCACCTGCCGGAGCAGAAAGGGCAAACACATTTCCTTTTCAGCCATCCCCTGTAAACAGGCCACGGCTTTTTCCCAACAGGTATCATAACCACAGGCACTGCAGTTAATGAGATCCCGGGTATTATGTTTGCCCGTTTCTTTTAAGGTTTGCCAGACTTGTTCGTCTGTAAAGGTTTTCTTTAAAACCGGTTTGGCATCAAAGATTCTGGTAAAGTTTAGTTTCTGGGCAACCTGTCCCATTTCTTCATCACTAACGGCATGGCAGCTTTGGTTAACGGTTTTCGCCACCTGGTGAGCTCTTACCACGTAGGGTTTGTTGCTGACCATCCCCGGCCCCATGACACAGCCTTCGCAGACCAGCATATCTGCAAACCTGGGCGTGAAATCTCCGGTTTCAATGGCCTTTAGCACTTCGATGCAGCGCTGGGCCCCTTCCACCACGACGACTTCCATACTGGCAACATCTTCGGTAATGCCGGATGTTTTTAAAAGGCCGCCGCTGATAGGAAATGTGCGTGCAATATACGGCTGCGGGTTATCCCAGGGCTGTTCTGCCAACTCTCCCCAGGCTTCACTTTCCTCCAGCCAACGGCTAAGCTGTTTAAAGGTGATTACTGCATCAACATAGCCGCCGGTGTTAGGGTCTGCGGACTCATAGTTTTTAGACAAACAGGGTCCGATAAAAACAACTTTAGCATCCGGTTGAACGGCTTTAATCACCTTTGCCTGAATAATCATGGGTGAGTCAATGGGAGCCAAGGATTCAATAAGGTTGGGAAAATGTTTTTCTACCAGTTGGACAACGGCCGGGCAGGCAGTTGAAATCATTGTGCCGGCATGCTGTAGTTTAAAAATCTTAGAATACTGCCCGGCGCAGACACCCGCACCGTAAGCCACTTCCTGCACGCCGGAAAACCCCAGTTGGCGCAGAACTGCCACCATTTGACCGCCGCTGGCAGAAAAAGATGCCGGGTAGGATGGCGCAACCATGGCCACCACTTTCATTTTTTGAGCCAGCCAGTTTTCAATCACGGGGGTATCATCATGAACAATTTTTGCACCAATGGAGCACGCCAGCACACATTGGCCGCACCCCAAACAGCCTGCCTCTACGATCTCCGGCAGCCCTCTTTTGATTGAAATGGTCTTGACGGGGCAGGCCCTTACACAGGCATAACACTTACGGCAATTATTGTGATCGGTCGATATTAAGGTAATCATCATCACCCCCAAGCCTTAAACAAGGAGCTATATTATCAGGATTCGACAATGTGTTCATAACTCCTCTTGTAGAATCTTATGATATTAGTTTGTTAAGGAACTTTCTTTACTCTTTATTTTTCAAAAACCAAAAATATATCAATTCCCTTACCTTTGTTACTTGCAAGATTAATGCCCAACGGTGGCCATATCGCCTGATTTATTCCCCGGGAGGCAGACAAGCTGATCTCTTCGGTGGGGCGATTTTTCCATTTGGATGAAACTGTGATCAAAAAGTTATAAATCAGCATAGGGAAATGAAAAACCTCCCCTAATTTGTGAAAGGTCTTTTCCTTAATAAAGAAAGCAAGACCCACAGCCAACTAGCAGGAGTTAGCATTAGCAAACAACAGCTAAACAAGTTTATTAATATTCTTTCCCACCTAACAAGCCAAATTGCGTTAAATTTACTCAATAGGGTTGACACTTTGGCTTGTATAACCTATATTTTAAGTAAGTGAATAGTTTCTTCGTTAGGTGAGGCTTCTATATAGACAGATGCCACTGCCCGGAAATGTCGAGAGACTCTAACGGGTTAACAGGTTCTACCGGATTAAGGTTCTACCTAATGTGGCTGGGGCGTTGTGTCCCTAGCTATGTATGTGCTAAAGCTTGTACGAGTGGGGAAGGCCCGATTTGCCCTTTGATGGGTTTTTTTGACCTTCTTTTTTACGAAGGTCTTTTTATTTTTTCCAATGGAGGTGGTAAGAATGGATGATCCGTACCCCGGGGCATTATTAAAATATTGTTCGTACATTCTTACCTTTGCGGCTGCCATGGTCAAATGACAGTTGCTCCATTGGAGGTGATTGCGGTGATTAAGACCTATCTCTATGACCACCCCGAGGACAAAATGCGCCACGACATCAGTCTGGACAACTTGCACCCGGTGCTGGCCGATAAAGAAAACCTGTTGTGGGTGGATCTGTACAATTTCTCGGAGCAGGAATTAAAATATGTGGCCAATGCCTTCGACTTCCACGAACTGGCTGTGGAGGACTGCATGCATTACAGCCCCCGGGCCAAACTGGACAAATATGATGATTACCATTTCTTGGTGATTCACGCCATTCGTTACAACGAAGAGAGAGACGAAGAAATTATGCTGGTGCAGCTCAACATTTTTCTGGGTGAAAATTATGTGGTGACGGTTCACAAAAATACCCTGCCCAGTCTTGGCCGGATGGCAAAAATCTGCCTGACGGATACCAATGTCTCCGATAAGGGCAAAGACTTTTTTCTCTACTCCATCATAGACGGCTTGGTGGATGAATATTTTCCGGTTCTCGACCGCATCGGCGATCGTATTGAGGACCTGGAAGATGAAATCTACGAAAAACCCAGCCGTGAGACCACCGATGAGTTTTTGGCCCTGAAGAGAACCATTCTAACCATGCGCCGGGCCATGAGTCCCCAGCGCAGGATTTTCTATAACATCAGCAGCAGTTCCTTTGCCATCAGTGAGGAAAACCAGCCTTACTACCTGGACTTAAAGGATCACCTGGAACGGATTTCGGACACCATTGACGGCTATAAGGATCTGGTGGACGGCGCAATGGCCACCTATTCCTCCATCATCAGTGCCCGCACCAACGAAACCATACGGGTGCTAACGGTGATTTCAACCATCTTCATGCCCTTAACCTTTGTGACCGGTTTTTTTGGAATGAATGTCCCGTTACCGGATCAAGACTCCATTTGGTCCACCGTCAGCATCACCCTGGGGTTGATTACGGTGTCCATGTGGATGATTGTCCTGTTCCGTCAAAGGAAGTGGATGTGAAAAAATGCCTCTGCCCATTTTTAGGCAGAGGCATTTTGTATTTTGAGAATTTCTAATCCTCTTTTTCTGTTCCTTTAGGTCCTTGGCCGGGTTTTCCGGGGGGATGTTCCTCTTCCCGGTGATGCCCCTGCCTTTCCTGCAGTTTCTCCAAAACACTTTCTCCACTGTCTTTAAGGTGCGGCGGCGGCCCTAAAGGTTTTTGGCGGCGGTCATCCCGCCGCTCTTCATCCTCATCATCATCTTTTTCGTGGTCTTTATTATCCTCTTCTTCTTCATCTTCATCTTCGTCGTATTCTTTATCCTCTTGTTTTCTTTGACCGGGGTCATCCTTGTTTTGCATCGGTTTGCTGTTTTGCAGACGTTGGTGTATTTGCTCTTTGATGATCAAGCCTGGCGGTATCTGCTTCAAGGGCTCAGTGGGTTTGCCCGCTTCAAACCCCGGTTTCGCGGGCAGTAGTTGACCGGGTTTACCGGCATCCGGACTTTCAAGATCTTTTTCTGGTTCCATCTTTGTTGGCTGAATTTCATTAACCCGCAGTTTGGGATGGGGTAAGAGAAGTTGTATTTCGATGCCCTTTTCCTTTTCTAATTGGCCTAACCCCTTCTTCTTTACTTCTTCAATGGAAATCTGGGCTCCCTGTTTAGTGCTGCCCTGGTGAATTAAATAACGGCCGACGGAAACTCCCTGTTTGCTGGCCTGCTTATGCTCCTGCACCGTAGCCCTTTCAGTAACCACTTTTACCGGGGTTGCCAGCCCCGCCACGGTGTCATTGACCGCTGCTTCCAATTTTTCTTCATCCACAACCTTTTGGTTTTGCTTGGTGGGAGTAACGGTGGCCAGCACCACGTTATTGGTGTCATTAAGATAATTGTAGCGCGACGCCCCTGCCACCAAAAGTTCAACTGCCTGATATACTACCAGGTTTTTAGGGTCTACCTTTTTCAATAATTCCCTGCCTTCGCCATCCAGCCCCTCGGCATTAATCACTTTGCCTTCATTGTCTATCGCCAGTTCCAGGCTGGGGTTGATATCCAAAGCAACGTAGGCCGCTGCGGAACCAGGCATCATTTTAGCCCATAGCCCGATAACACAAACCAGGATGAGGATGGAAGCCACTGCAACCCCTTGCAGCAAGGAGGGGAATCTTAATTCAGTTCCTGCAACCTCCTGCCCCAGGGTGCGTTGGTTCTTGATTAACAGCACCCGCACAAACCGCCCGTCCGGGGTCATGACCACACCGGCAGGCCCTTTTTTCTGCAGCAAAATTCCTTTAACCACAGTGGCTTCCCCCCTCTCCTTCTGACCAACCGGTTAGTTTTAAATAGGAATACAAGTAAATAAAACGTTCCCTCTGATGCAATAAAAGCGCCATGGCAATAATATACCGCCGTCCCTTTTCTATGGTTTTTCGATGCAATCCGCAACTTAGTGCCAATTCTTTAACAGGCAGCCGGCGGGTGCGGATGAGATGCTCCATTAGGCCCGGTTGCTCGGCCACATGTTTGGCCGCTGTCAGCAAATTTTCTCTGGAATCCCGGTGCTTCGGTGAAGCATCCGCCAGTTCGCCGACGCCGATGTCATACAAGGATAACTCCTTTTGAAACTCAACAACTTCCTCTTGCCGTTCCCTGGCCTCTGCTTCCAGCAGGTACTTTTCCCAGGCCTGGGCGGTATCCATTTGCACCGGGGCGTTATCCCCCGCCTGGTATTCCAGGGGCTGGTGCCTGTGCCGGGCTTCCCGGCGAAAGAAATCCGACAGCCTGCTTTTCATGACCAGCCGGGCAAAGCCCAGGAAAGGAATTTTTCTCTCATCTTCAAACCGGTCAATGGCTTCATTAAAGGCCATTAAACCAATACTCAATTCATCGTCTCTGCCCCATTCCAGAGAACGTCCGCAGACTTTGGCACAGGTGCCTTGAATAAAGGGTTTGGCCTGTGCTAATAACTTTTCCCTGGCAAGGGCATCACCCTGTCTGGCCTGGTTCAGGTACTGCGCCGTATATTGTTCTAAAGTCAAAACGTGGTCACTCCCCCTGACCCCGACGAATCCCCCCTGATTATAGGAATATTTTATGTTTCTTAATACGGAGCGAATAGAATTTATGAGGGGTTGCCGGAATAAAAAAGTCTCCTGCTTTATCTAGTTGCAGGAGACAAGTTCTTCTATTATTTTACATGCAGAGGCAATAATGAGCAACCCATAAGTTGTTAGCCAATTCTACCAAATTATACCTGGGGGATTAATGCTTTTTTCAGTTGGGCGGTTAACCCGGCCACAGCGTGTAAGCTGCCCTCCCCCTGTTCTTCCACCAGTCGTACCAGGGCGCTTCCTGCCACCACGCCGTCGCAGTGGCGGGATACCGCCGCTGCCTGCTCCGGTGTGGCGATGCCGAAGCCCGCCACCACAGGCAGTTCAGTGAACTCCCTGACCTGGCCGGAGAGCCGCTCGATCTCCCCGGTGACATCCTGCCGGGTGCCGGTGATGCCAGTAACGGTGACACAGTAAATAAACCCCCGGGCCGCTGCAAGAACCTTGGGCAGCCGATCCCTGCCGCTGGTGGGGGCCACCAGGGGAATTACAGCCAACCCTGCCCCGGCGGCTTCGTTCACCAGCGGCCCTGACTCCTCTGCGGGCAGATCCGGTATAATCAGACCCGCCACCCCGGCCCGGGCGGCATCGGTACAAAAATCCCCCAGGCCGTACTGCAGGATGGGGTTATAATAAGACATCAAAACCAGCGGGGCACTGACGCTGCTTCTTACCTCTGCCACCAGCCTAAGAATGCCCGCCGGGTTTGTGCCGCTCCGCAAGGCTCTGACCGAAGCCCTTTGGATCACCGGGCCGTCTGCCGAGGGGTCTGAGAAGGGAATGCCCAACTCAATGATATCCGCGCCGGCTTGATCCATGGCCGCAATGAGCCGGCCGGTGGCTTGCAAATCCGGGTCACCGGCGGTCACGTAGGTCACCAGGGCCTTCTGGCCCCGCTCTTTAATTAGGGCAAATCTCTCTGCAATCTGCTGTACGCCGGTCATCGCAAATCCACCCCCATTTCTTTAGCCACGGTATGCACATCTTTGTCACCCCTGCCGGATAGGCAAACCAGGATGTTCTGGTAACCGGCCATGCCGGCTGCCAACTTCACTGCCTCGGACAAGGCATGGGAACTTTCCAGGGCCGGCAAAATACCCTCGGTGCGGCAAAGCAGGTGAAAGGCTGCCAAAGTCACCGCATCGGTGGCCACGGCGTAATGTACCCGGCCGCAATCCTTTAAATAACTGTGTTCCGGGCCCACCCCCGGGTAGTCCAGTCCCGCCGAGATGGAGTGGACCGGGGTAACCTGCCCGTGGGAATCCTGCACCAGGTAGCTGTATGATCCGTGCATCACCCCGGGCCTGCCGGCGTTTAAGGGAGCGGCGTGTTTGCCCGAGGACAGTCCCAGTCCCCCGGCCTCTACCCCCACCAGCCGGACCTCCGGGTCTTCTAAAAAGGGTTGAAAGATGCCCATAGCATTGCTTCCCCCGCCCACACAGGCCCCCACGCCGTGGGGCAGAGCACCGGTCTGC
>JAMCWI010000158.1 GCA_023481335.1 Bacillota bacterium
CCACCGACATGCAGCCACTTCGCCGGCCGCCTGATTGAGCTTACCGGTCTAAAAGGGCTTTCAGTAGGGGGAGCCCAGGTTTCTCAAAAGCACGCCAACTTTATCGTCAATCTTGGTGGGGCAACAGCGCAGGACGTGGCTGAATTAATTGACCGGGTCAGGGGCGCGGTGCTGGATAACTTTGGGCTGGAGCTAGAACTGGAGGTAAAGTTTCTCGGACAATGGCAAAGTTAGATTTACCACAAATCTCTTTTTTCACATCTGATGACTTCCGTTGGCGGAGACAACACGCGGAGGTAACACAAATGGAAAGATTTTTGATAGTTGGCGGTAACAGGCTTAAAGGGACCGTACGTGTCAGCGGCTCCAAGAACGCGAGCCTGCCCATACTGGCCGCCACTATTTTAAACACCGGGAAAAGCGTCCTTTACGAAGTGCCCGGGCTTAGAGACGTGTCTGTAATGAAGGATGTTCTCGTATATTTGGGGGCAAGGATCAAATGCGATAAAGGCTGTGTGGAAGTGGATACCTCTAATATTAAGTCGGTAGAAGTATCCGAGGAATTGATGCGCCGGATGAGGGCTTCCAACCTGGTCCTCGGCGCGCTCCTGGGCCGGTTTGGCCGGGCCAGGCTTTCCTACCCCGGAGGCTGCCAGATCGGTACCAGGCCCATGAATTTGCACCTCAAGGGGCTTTCGGCCATGGGTGCGGCCATCACCGAAAAATTCGGCTACATTACGGCTGAAGCAAGCAGGCTCACCGGGGCCGACATCCACCTTGATTTACCCAGCGTAGGCGCCACTGAAAATATAATGATGGCGGCCGTGCTCGCCGAAGGGGTCACGATAATCAGGAACGCGGCCAAGGAGCCGGAAATTACGGATCTGCAAAATTTTATCAACGGCATCGGCGGGTGTGTAAGGGGGGCCGGAACTGATACCATAAAAATCGAGGGAGTAAGGCATCAGGACCTGCACCCGGTGGAACACACCGTAATACCCGACCGGATCGAAGCCGGGACGCACATAGTGGCGGCAGCTATCACCGGCGGGGACGTCGTGGTTGCAAACGTAATTCCGGAACATCTTGAACCCCTGCTGGCGAAGCTCCGCGAAGCCGGCGTGGACCTGGAGGTCGGAGACGACTGGGTGCGGGTCTGCGGAGCCAGGCGCCTCAAAGCCGTGGATATAAAAACAATGCCTTATCCGGGTTTCCCCACCGACATGCAGCCCCAGCTGACCTCGCTCATGTGCTTTGCAGAGGGAACCAGCGTCATTACCGAGACAATTTTTGAAAACCGCTTCAAGCATATCGGTGAACTCCGGCGGATGGGCGCGGAAATCAAGGTCGAGGGACAGACAGCAATAATCAAAGGTACGGGCAGGCTCAGCGGCGCCGTCGTCGAGGCCAGCGACCTGCGGGCCGGGGCAGCCCTGGTGCTGGCCGCACTGGCTTCGGAGAACGGTACAGTCCTGGAAAAAGTTACGCATATAGATAGGGGATACGAACGAATGGAGGCGAAATACAACGCCCTTGGGGCAAGGATTATCAGAGTGCACAATTAAATTGTGGACTCTTTTTTTGACCGGGGGAGGGACAAGTAAAGATTATTGGATCCATCATGCAGACCGAATTTGTATAATCCGCTATACATCCGGGTACACTCCATAAAAAATCCAGGAGGTTTTCGGGTTGGAGGATAGGCTAACAAGGGGGCTCATCGCCGGAATTATTGCTGGGATCGTAATGGACATTTATAGTTTCGCTGTATATTCTCTTAACCTTAGCACACTCCGTTACCCGGATTGGTCGGGGATAGTGATTTTTAACCATACTCCTCCTTTTCAATCCTGGGAGCTGGTTTTAGCGACAATAACCCAAATATTTTTTACCGGCGTTATGGGAATAGTTTTTACCTATTTAATTCCTCAGGTTACAAGCAGAAATTTCCTACTTAAGGGATGGTTATTTGGTTCCTCTATTTGGTTTGCCATTGACATTTTTGATACACTATTTAAGGTGGATGGTTTAGGGCAGGTACCTTTTCTTACGGCTGTTACAAACTATATTGGTGCTGCAATTTTTGGATTGGTATTAGCTGAAGTTATAATATTATTTACAAATAAATCCCGGTCTGTTGCATAACTCTTTTAAATTTGTCCATCCCCGGACATTTTAATACCAAAAATTCCAAGTCAACCTCTCCAGTCAAAGTGATCCTGAATACAGTGATGAAAATTAATTTTCAGGACAGGCAAACACAATAAAGTGCAATTAAAGCCACCTCTAAACCCGGGTGGCTATTGTTGTATTTACTGGTAACAACAGCCTGCTAATATGAATAAGATGATCTGAAAAAGGAAGGAGAAATTACCATGCCGGATCATCTTCACGCGCATAAGTTCAGCGGTCACACAACCTACGATAACGGACACCTGCACCGGTATTCAGACACTACGTCCCCGTCGGACAGCGGGGGTCTTGACCATACCCATACCATATGGGCCAACACCACGACGGATCAGGGACACCACCATGTAATCAACGTGGAAACCGGAACCGGGATTCCTGTTGAAGGCGGGCACGTACACCATTTTAGCGGGAGGACGAGCGTTAACGGAACGCCTCCGCACTCCCACGGGGTTTATAACGTTACCGGGGTGAAAATTGAGAGATTAGAGGTGGGAAGTGAGAGGTGAGAGACATAAGAAGAAATTTGGCTAAAAGCCAAATTCCGGCAACTGATTCCCACCTCTCACCTCTCAAATAGAACACCTGTTTCTTGTTGGACAAGTTCTGGGTAATTGTTATAATTACATAAAGGTGGCGAAAACGGCGATAGTAAGGCTAAGGCTTCCGGGAGGATTCAAAATTGGCTGGTTTGGCGCAAGGTAAAGAAATTGGCCGAAAAAAAAGGAATATTTACGAAAACCTTTTTTTTATTTTACTGGTACTAACGGGAGGGTTTGTCCTTCTGAACTCTTCCTTTTTTGATGTGAGCCGGGTGCAGGTGCGGGGCAACCATTTTATGGAGGAAGAAAAGATCAGGACGGTTGCGGGTATCGGTCCGGGAACAAATATTTTCAAGGTAAATTTGAATGCCGCGGCGGCCGGCGTCAAGCTTTTACCCATGATCAAGGATGTAAAGGTCAGCCGTTCACTCCCTTCAACGATAGTTATTGAGGTTACCGAAAGAAAACCGCTGGGCCTTTTACCTACCTCCGAAGGATTTATCGAAGTGGACCGGGATGGAGTTTACCTTAAAAAAACGGGGGTGGGCGTGCCCGGCCTGCCGGTGGTTACCGGAATTCAGGCGCCCACGCCGAATCCGGGTGAGCCGGTCCAGGCAGGACGTTTAGATGAAGCCCTAAGCGTAATTGACGGGCTTCCTGGAGATGCTGTAAATAAACTCTCTGAAGTCCATATGAGCGAAAACGGACAGGTGGTATTATATACTTTAGACGGCATCCAGTGCCGCCTCGGTATGGCTTCCGAAGTTGCGGAGAAGGGCGGGGTCCTCGTCCAGATTTTGAAAGAAATACAAAGCCGGGGTGAAAAAATTCATTATATTGATCTGTCTTACGCCGGCAGTCCGGTGGTATATTATAAGCATGGCAGCAAGGGGGGGACACAATGAAGATCAAAAGTTACCATTGGGCCCTTGCCCTGGTCGGGCTCGTCCTGGGCGTCATGTTGGCTATGCAGTTTCGTGTAACCGGAGAAATCCAGCATAACGAAACGATCCAGAGAACGCGGGATCTGTCCGGCCAGATAAACCAGATGAAAAAAGAGCGTGACTCCCTTCAGGCACAGGTTGGGAATTTACGCGCGCAGATAGACAGGTTGCCGTCAAGCCCTTACGCCTCTCAGCTCAAAGAAGAAATGGACCGGGCTTCGGTACTCGCCGGCAGCACCGAGCTTGCCGGCCCCGGCGTCCAGGTGACCCTGAACGACAGCAGCATTTCCGTCAAACCGGGCGATAACCCTAACCTTTATGTTTTACACGATGAGGATGTATTGAGGGTGTTAAATGAGATAAAGGCGTCGGGCGCCGAGGCGATCTCAATAAACGGCCAGCGCCTGCTGGCTACCACCGAAATCCGCTGCACCGGACCCACTATCGTGCTGAATAAAAATAAAAGGCTGGCTCCACCATATGTGATTACGGCTATCGGTAATCCTGAGACAATTGAGAACTCGCTTATGATGCGGGGTGGGGTAGCTGAAACACTCCTTTTTTGGGGTATCCAGGTATCGGTAAAGAAGTTGCCGCAGGTAACGGTTCCGGCTTATACAGGTGGTATCAGGTATGATTACGCCAGGGAGCAGGGTCAATGAACGTACTCATATTTTATTAGGGGAGTTTTTTTCTTGAGCAGATCTATTTACCTTTCAATTACGCTGGTTGCTATTTTTCTTGGTTTAATTATGGCTTTCCAGTTCCGCACCACCAGCGCTGTGGATAAGGGTGTCCCCTTTAACAGGGAGCAGGAACTGGCCATGGATAAGAAGCAGCTGGAGAAAGATCTGAGCCAGCTCCGGGAAGAGGCCGCCGACCTGTCTGCCAAGCTTGACGAGGCAGGGAAAGGCAACCAGATTTTCGCCCTGGAAAGCGAGCTGGCCAAACAAAAACTCTATGCCGGGCTTGTACCCCTGTCAGGTCCTGGAGTGGAGATTACACTTGACGGCTATGAGCACGCCCGGGTCACACCAACTCCGGTCCACGACGACGATCTCCTGAAGGTTGTGAACGACCTGCGCGGCGCAGGCGCTGAAGCCGTTGCCATTAACGACCAGCGCATTGTCGCCACCAGCGAGATCCGCCTCGCCGGAAATCATATTAACGTAAATATGGTAAGGCTCTCTCCTCCTTACCGGGTTACAGCCATTGGGATCGCCGCTACTTTGAAAAGCAGTATGGAAATAAGGGGCGGCCTCGTTGAATACCTGAGCGACCGGGGTATATCCGTCGTTGTAAAAGAACAGGACAATGTTTCGATTCCGGCCTTGAACAGTATACCGACCTTTGATCACGCTAAACCTGTGCAGAGAGGATGAACGATTTGGTTGGCTTCCTGCTAGCGCTAATAGGTCTGTCAGTGGGGGTGTTGATCGGCTTAAATGCGCCGCTGGTGTTTCCCCAGGCTTATGCAAAGTACATGTCAGTCGCTGTGCTTGCCGCCCTTGACTCCGTCTTCGGGGGGATCAGGGCTGCCATGGAGGACCATTTTGACAATAAGATATTTATCACCGGCTTTTTCAGTAATACCCTTCTGGCGGCCGGTCTGGCTTTAATCGGGGAAAGGCTGGGTATAGACCTCTACCTGGCTGCCGTCGTTGCCTTTGGCGTCCGCCTCTTTCAAAATCTGGCG
Source organism: Bacillota bacterium (assembly GCA_023481335.1). Taxonomy (GTDB): domain Bacteria; phylum Bacillota; class Desulfotomaculia; order Desulfotomaculales; family Desulfotomaculaceae; genus JAMCWI01. Next base: position 5,373 of record JAMCWI010000158.1, read on the forward strand.
ATCATCCGCCGCCACCTGTTAAAAAAATAATTTAAGTAAAAGGAAAAACCCTGGCGATGTTGAATCCTAACAGAACAAGGAAACTCTGGTCAGGGGGTGCCCGCATTGGCCAGAATGCCAAAAATTGTCCTTTCCGGCCTGGATGTGGGTTCTTCAAAGACAGTTGCACTTATAGCCGGTTATAGCTCGGGCGCCATGCAGGTCCTCGGCCTTGGTGAGGCTCCCCCCTCAGGCATGGACAAAGGGATCCCTTCCGGCTCAGATGCTTTAATAACCTCAATTCTTACGGCTTTCAAGGATGCGGAAAAGGCGGCCGGCGTTAAGAAGCCGCTGGTTTACGCAGGCTGCGATTCAGTAAATAGCGTGTTACGGCCTTGCCGTGCGGTACCGGGAAATTTCTTTATCGACATACCTGACAGTGAAAGAGTCCTGTGCCTGCTGCCGCCTAAGCACGCCATCGCTTCCCTGCAGGACGGTAATGTAATGGAAGCACGGGCTGTGACCGCAAGCGCCGGCGAGATTGTTTTATTTTTATCATGCCTCAAGAAAGCCGGCCTTAATCCGGCAGAGTTGGTTTATACCCCGCTGGCCGGGGCGGCGGCCCTTATAAGCGCCGCAGAAAAGGAAGTGGGAACTGTCCTCATCGACATCGGGGCGAGTAAAACGTCAGCAAGTTACTTCAGCAGGGGGTTTTTTAAGGACACGGCGGTTCTGCCTATATGCGGCGAGCATTTTATAGGCGACCTGGCGGTCGGGCTGAGGACAACCATGGGAGAGGCCAGGCGTGTTGCTGCGGAGTACAGCCAGGTTACAGGCGCCGAGGGGCGGGAACGTAATTTTGTTGTGGGATCCCTGGACGGAAAAGAAAAAAAAGGGGTAACCATCTCTTATATAAGGAATATTATTGAAGCCAGAATACAGGAATTTGCGGAAATTATTGCAGATCTTTTTGAAGATTTCGGGTGTTCCGATTTTTTGCCGGGAGGTGTGGTTTTAGCCGGCGGGGGCGCACAGTTGCCCGGACTGGCCGGTTGGATGGAGAGACGGCTGCATGTTTCGGTAAGAGTGGGAAGGGTAGATGTTGCGGGAGCGGCTTTATCTCCCTTGCATTATAACGCTTTTGGTCTGGCTAAATATGGCCTTTCAGGGCTGGCTGCGGCCGGAAAGAAAAGTTCGAACATTTTTAACTCCGATTTCTGGACAAGCTTAGTAAGTGAAAAAGCCGCACGCTTTTTACGGATTGATTGACTCATGAGCACCTGGCACAGAAAAGGAATAGGTATAGGGGGGTAATGCATGCTTGATTTTGATCTCGATACCGACCAGTTCGCCAATATAAAGGTGATCGGGGTTGGGGGAGGCGGCAACAACGCGGTCAACCGGATGATCATCGCCGGTCTTAAAGGTGTTGAGTTCATCGCGGTAAATACTGACGCGCAGGCGCTTCACCTGGCGCAGGCCAACCAGAAGATTCAGATCGGCGTAAAGCTGACGAAAGGCCTCGGTTCAGGGGGTAACCCGGATATCGGACAAAAAGCGGCGGAAGAAAACCGCGATGAAATATTACATGCGCTCAAGGGTTCCGACATGGTCTTTGTGACTGCCGGGATGGGCGGCGGCACCGGGACAGGGGCGGCGCCGGTGGTGGCCGAGGTGGCCAAAGAACTGGGCGCCCTGACAGTTGGGGTGGTGACCAAGCCTTTTACTTTTGAAGGGCGCAAAAGGGCGCTTCAGGCCGAAAGCGGCACTGAAGACTTGAAGGGCAGGGTGGACACCCTGATTACCGTCCCAAATGACAGGCTCTTGCAGGTCATAGAAAAGCATACTTCGATCGTGGAAGCCTTCCGGATCGCTGACGACGTGCTTCGCCAGGGGGTCCAGGGTATTTCCGACCTGATTGCCGTGCCGGGGCTCATTAACCTGGATTTTGCCGACGTAAAGACAATTATGAGAGAGACCGGGTCCGCCCTGATGGGGATCGGGAAGGCGTCGGGTGAAAACCGCGCCGTCGAGGCCGCGCGCGCGGCAATTTCCAGCCCGCTTTTGGAAACATCCATCGAAGGCGCAAGGGGTGTGCTTTTAAACATTACCGGAGGGAGTTCACTGGGGCTGTTCGAAATAAACGAGGCAGCCGGGATTATCGAACAGGCTGCCGACCCCGAGGCTAATATTATATTTGGCGCCGTAATCGACGAGACCATGGAAGATGACGTCAGAGTTACAGTAATTGCTACGGGGTTTGACAGCAGGCCGGTCAGGAAAGATCGCCAAAAGGCTGAAATAGAGTTAAAACCATTTGCCCAGCATGATGACCTTGATATCCCGGCCTTTTTACGCAGGAGGTAAAATTTAAATACTTTAACCGCATTTTTTGCGGAAAAAGCTCAGTAAAAAAAAAGCTGAAGGGCTTAAAGACCGACAAATTCCCCAGCCATGGCAATGTATAATAGGGCCATGGCTGTTATCATTTTACACGGATGACATATCGGTATAACGCAGGCCATATAATGGTATAAACGGTTTTTTGTATATTATTGCCCTGCCGGACAGACCCGTTCCGGGGGAGGGGTTTATGGGCTGTACTGTGTATGTCGACCAGGTCCTGTTGGGCAACATGGTTATGAATTACGCCATCCTGTGGATTGCCGCGAAGCTATGCCGCGTGAATGTCACCGCTGCGCGCAAAGCGGCGGGAGCGGCTGCCGGCGCCCTGTACTCCGTGCTTGTCTTCCTGCCCGGCGCAGGAGTCCTGATGAGTGTTTATTTTAAAATTTTGGTGTCGGTGTTAATCGCTCTGTTAACCTGTTTTCCGCAGCCGCCCAGGACGTTTTTCACCTTTTTGGCCTGTTTCTACCTGGCATCTTTTTCTCTCGGCGGGATTGTTCTGGGGTCCATTTTCTTTATTAATTCGCAGCTGCCGGCGCCAGGCGCCGTGGGGACTGAC
>JAMCWI010000015.1 GCA_023481335.1 Bacillota bacterium
TTAAGTCTATGAAACAACCTTTTTTTAAAGAACAAGTCCGCCGTCAACGCTTAATACAATCCCGTTGACATAGGAAGCTTCGTCGGAAGCCAGGAACAGATAGGCGTTGGCGATATCCCGGGGTTCTCCCAGGCGGCCCAGGGGCGTCTTTTGTTTCATGAGATCCAGGACCTTTTCAGGCACTTTGGCGGTCATATCGGTCACGATGAACCCGGGGGCCACGGCATTGACCGTGATACCTTTAGGACCAAACTCCTTGGCCCAGGACTTGGTCAAACCGATGACTCCGGCTTTGGTGGCGGCATAGTTGGTCTGACCCATGTTGCCGTACACCCCCACCACCGACGAGGTGTTGATGATGCGGCCGCCGCCTTGGTTCATCATCTGTGGTGCTACGGCTTTGGCGCAGTTGAAGACACCGGTCAAGTTGACGGAAATGACAGCCTCCCAGTTCTCGGGGCTCATTTTGGTGAGGAAGCCGTCCCGGGTGATGCCTGCATTGTTGACCAGAATGTCAATGCGGCCGAACTTTTCCAGAACGGTGTTGACCATGGTTTCCACCTGGGCCAGCTCCGCCACGTTTACCTGGCAGAAGATGGCTTCCCCGCCGCTGGCCACGATGTCATTGGCGGTTAAAATACCGGCTTCGGCATCAAAATCACAGACCGCTACTTTGGCGCCTTCCCGGGCAAACAGCAGGGCCGTCTCCCGGCCAATGCCCCGGGCGGCTCCGGTAATAACGGCAACTTTATTCATTAAACGCATTGTGCTTTCCCCCTATAAAAAGATTTAGTTAACCGGTTATCTTTCTACCACAAGGGCCTGACCCATACCGCCGCCGATGCACAGGGTGGCCAGGCCGTAGCGGGCCTCCCGGCGCTGCATCTCATGCAGCAGGGTCACCAGAATACGGGAGCCGCTGGCACCCACAGGGTGGCCCAGGGCAATGGCACCCCCGTTGACATTGACTTTTTCAGTAGGCAGTTCAAGATCCCTGGTTACGGCCAAGGCCTGTACGGCAAAGGCTTCGTTGGCCTCGACCAGGTCCAATTGATCGACGGTGAGGTTGGCCAGGGCCAAGGCTTTTTTGCTGGCGGGGACGGGTCCCAGGCCCATGAAGGCCGGATCTACACCGGCGGAGGCGCCGGATAATACGGTGGCCAGGGGTTTGAGACCCAGTTCCCTGGCTTTTTCCGCGGACATCACCACCAGGGCTGCGGCCCCGTCGTTAATCCCCGAGGCGTTGCCGGCGGTGACGGTGCCGCCCTTTTTAAAGGCTGGCTTCAGGGCAGCCAGTTTTTCCAAGGTGCTGCCGCCTTTGGGGTATTCGTCGGTATCGAAGACAACGGGGTCCCCTTTCCTTTTGGGAATGAGCACGGGCACAATTTCTTCCTTAAAGGCCCCCCGCTCAATGGCGGCCACTGCCTTTTGCTGGCTGGACAGGGCAAACCGGTCCTGCTCCTCCCGGCTGATGCCGTAACGCTCGGCGATATTTTCTGCGGTAATGCCCATGTGGTAGTCGTTAAAGCCGCAGGTCAAGGCGTCCTTCACCATGGAGTCGACAATGCTTCCGTCGCCCATACGGTAGCCGGTACGGGCTTTTTCCAGCAGGTAGGGCGCCTGGCTCATATTTTCCATGCCGCCGGCCACCACGATCTCAGCCTGTCCGGTGCGGATGAGATCCGCCGCCATGGCGACGGTTTTCAAACCGGAACCGCAGACCATATTCACGGTATAGGCGGGTACTTCTTCAGGAATACCGGCCTTGACGGCCGCCTGGCGGGCAGGGTTCTGGGCCTGTCCGGCCTGCAGCACATTGCCCAGAATGACTTCATCCACTTGTTTGCCTTGCAGTCCCGCCCGCTGCAGGGCTTCCTTTACCACAACGCTGCCCAGTTCTGCAGCCGGGATGCTGCTCAGGCTGCCTCCGAAGCTGCCGATGGGTGTGCGGACCGCGCTGACAATGACCACTTCACGGTTACTCAAAACAATCAACCTCCGATCCGGTATGTTTTTCTTCCATTAAATAATCCCGGTTAGGGTGTAGATGGCGATAATGAAGAATACAGCCAGGGTCTTGATTATGGTAATGGCAAAGATATCAATATAGGATTGCTTGTGGGTTAAACCGGTGACTGCCAGCAGGGTAATGACCGCGCCGTTGTGGGGCAGGGTGTCCATACCGCCGGAAGCCATGGAGGCAACCCGGTGCAGTACCTCGGGACTGATGCCTGCCGCCTGGGCAGCGTCCATATACTGTTTGCCCATGGCCGCCAATGCGATGGACATACCGCCGGAGGCGGAACCTGTCATACCGGCCAATACGTTGATGGAAACCGCTTCATTGACCAGGGGGTTGGAGAAGGCGTTGCCGATTACATTTTTTACGGCACCGAAACCGGACAGGGAGGCAATGACGCCGCCGAAGCCATACTCGGATGCGGTATTCATGGTGGCCAGCATGGAACCGCCCACGGAAGCCACCAAACCATTTTGGATGCCTGCTTTAATTTTCTGGTAGCCGATGATCAGGGTAGTCACGATGCCAACCAAAAGACCGATTTCGATGGACCAGATGCCCTTCACTTTGGTGATATCCACGGTGCCGAAGGACTCCAGTCCGATGGCGGTAAAATCAAAGGCTTTGCCGTAGATTTTAGGAATTGCATTGTTCATGATCATGTTTACGACAAACACCGCCACCAGGGGAACAATCGCCAGCAGAGGATGGGGCAGCTTGCTGTCTTCTTGTAATTCGGGCTCGTTGGTATGGCCTTCGCCATAGCCCTCGCCGGCAGCCAGTGCTTTATTTTTACGCCAGTTCAGATACAGCAGGCCCAGGCTTAGGACGAAAATGGCTCCGATAATCCCCAGGGTGGGGGCGGCATAAATGTTGGTGCCAAAGAAGCTGGTGGGAATAACGTTTTGAATTTGCGGGGTACCGGGCAGGGCGTCCATGGTGAAGGTAAAGCTGCCCAGGGCGATGGTGCCGGGTATTAAACGTTTGGGAATACGGGACTCTTTAAACAATGAGGCCGCGAAGGGATAGACCGCAAAGGCCACCACGAATAAACTCACACCGCCGTAGGTAAGAACCGCGCAGGCAATGACAATGGCCAGGATGGACTGCTTGGGTCCCACCATGTTGACGATGGATTTGGAAATGGAGGAGGCGGAGCCGGAAAGTTCGACCATTTTACCGAACACAGCGCCCAGCAAGAATACCGGGAAATAAAGTTTGACGAAATCCACCATTTTCACCATAAAGACGTTGGAATAAAAAGGCAGGACCTGTTCAGGGCCGCCGGTGAACAGTACGGCGAAAAGCGCGCACAGGGGGGCGAAAAGGATGACGGAGAATCCGCGGTAGGCAACAAACATTAAGAGGCCCAGTGCCAGTAGAATTACGATAATATCCAAAACTTTCACCCTTTCTCAAGATAGTATTGGTCGTCTTGTCGGAAGATATCTGTAAGGGGAACGGATTAAAGATAACGGTTCATTGGTTGTCTTTTCGTTAGTCAGCTTATAATCCCATAACACCTTCGTGGAAAATTCGAGCATCCATTTGCTTTAAATCCGGTGCAATCACCGGTGCGAAATCCAGGTGGGCCAGGACATCTTGCTCCAGATCAACACCCGGCGCAATTTCAGTTAACATAACCCCTTCGGGGCGCAGTTCAAAAACGGCTCGCTCGGTGATATAAAGAACCGGTTGTCCTTTGGCGGCGGCATAACCGCCGCCAAAGGTGATTTGTTCCACCTTTTGTACAAATTTGCGGCTGCGTCCCTCTTGCACTACCTTTAACTGTCCGTCTGCTACTGCTACCTTCAGTCCGCAGGCTGTCAGGGTGCCGCAGAAGATCACCTTCTTGGCGTTTTGCGTGATATTGATAAAGCCGCCGCAGCCCACCATTTTAGGACCGAACTTACTGACGTTGACGTTGCCTGCGGCATCTAACTGGGCCATACCAAGGAAAGCCAGGTCCACGCCGCCGCCGTCATAAAAATCAAACTGGTTGGACTGATCCAGAATGGCTTCCGGATTGGCCGCAGAACCGAAGCTTTTGCCGCCTGCGGGAATTCCTCCCACCGGCCCCGCCTCAACGGTCAGGGTCATATAACCGGCGGTGCCTTCCTCGTTGGCTACGGCAGCCACAGTCTCGGGCATGCCGATGCCCAGGTTCACCACGGTGCCCGGCAGCAGTTCCATGGCTGCCCGGCGGCCGATAATTTTCCGCTCATCCATGGGTAAGGGCTGAATGCCGTTGGTGGGAATCTTGACCTCTCCTGTATAAGCAGGGTTATACTGCTCGGCGTAGGTTTGCCATTGCTGCTCCGGCGGGGCCAGCACCACCGCATCCACCAGAATGCCGGGCACCTTGACCAGTTTAGGATCCAGGGTACCTTTGGCAACCAACCGTTCCACCTGAATGATCACCTTGCCGCCGCTGTTTTTTACAGCCTGGGCAATGGCCAGGGCATCCAGATGTACAGACTCCTTTTCCATGGAGACATTGCCCCGTTCATCGGCTGTGGTCCCCCGGATAAAGGCGATGTGGATGGGGAAAGCCTTGTACAGAAGTTTTTCCTCCCCCAGCAGGTTTACCAGGTGCACCAGGTCTTCCTTGGTTGCTTTATTCACCTTGCCGCCCTCTAAACGGGGATCCACAAAGGTTCCCAGTCCAACATGGGTAATGGTGCCGATCTTGCCCGCCGCAATGTCCCGGTAAAGCTGACAGATGACGCCCTGGGGCAGGTTGTAGCCTTCCACCTTTTCTGCCATGGCCAACGCCCCCAGCTTGGGAGCCAGTCCCCAGTGGCCGCCGATGATTCGTTTCAGCAGCCCCTCATGGGCCAGCCGGTTTAAGCCCCGGTCCTGCCCGTCCCCTTGACCGGCGGCATAAACCAGTGTCAGGTTTTTCGGACTCCCTGTCTCCAGAAATCTTTTTTCCAGCACCGCAGTAAGCACTTCCGCATGGCCCGAACCGACAAAACCGTTGGATGCAATTGTGGCATCGTCAGGTATCAATCGTACCGCCTCTTCGGCGGTTAAAAACTGTACCATCTGCAAAACTCCTCCTCTGCAAATTATTTAAGTCTCTGCATCCGGTACCTCTCTATAGAGCAAGGTTCGTGCCAACCGCTTTGACCGCAATTTAGGGCTAAAATTCCTAAAACCCGGAATGCCCTTGTCGTTAAGCCGACGTTAAAAAATAGTTAAATTCAGAGTTTTACATCATTCCGAAATCCCGGAATGGCTTTCCGGTTTTTCGGAAAAGGGGTCTGACCCCTTTTGGGAAATGTTGTAAATTGTAGGGGATAAAAAAAGTTGGCTTACCAGTGAGGTAAGCCAACTTTTTTCTGCTATGCCGGTTTGCATTTGGGAGGAGAGATGCCGTAGTCGGATAATTTTTTATAAAAGGTTGATTTGCTGATCTGCAGGGCCTGGGCCGCTTCAAGGCAGTCGCCTTGGGCATTCTCAAGGGCCCGCAGCAGCATGGCCTTTTCCAGTTGTTCAACGGCTTCTTTCAGGGGGCGAATTTTTTCTGATTCCGCCGGCGGATCATTGCCGCAAAGATAAAAGGGCAGGTGCTTGGCGGTGATGACATCTTCCTCCACCATATTTAACGTCCGTTCCAATACGTTTTCCAATTCCCGGATGTTGCCGGGCCAATCATGGGACAGCAGGCACTGCAGGGCGGAAGAATCCAATATTTTGTCCGGACAACCCAGCCTTTGGGCAAGTTTTTTCAGCAAAAACTCCGTCAGCAAGGGGATGTCCTCCAGACGACGGCGCAAAGGGGGAATATCCAGCACCACCACATTCAGCCGGTAAAACAAGTCCTTGCGGAACAGACCCTGCTGCACCATTTCTTCCAGGTTGCGGTTGGTGGCTGCGATCACCCGTACGTCGATTTTAACAGGGCGGTTATCCCCTAATCGTTCAATTTCCCTTTCCTGAAGGACCCGCAGCAGCTTGACCTGCATGTTCAGGGGCATGTCCCCGATCTCGTCAAGGAAAATGGAACCGCCGTTGGCCAGTTCAAATTTACCCACTTTGCCTCCTTTGCGGGCGCCTGTAAAGGCCCCCTCCTGATAGCCGAACAGTTCGGACTCCAGTAGATTTTCCGGCAGGGCGGCACAGTTTACTTTCACAAAGGGTTTGTGGGCACGGTCGCTGGCGTTGTGCAGGGCATGGGCAAACACCTCTTTGCCGGTGCCGCTCTCGCCACGGACCAGGACGGTGGAATTGCTCTTGGCCACCCGGCCCACCAGGTTTTTGAGTTCCGTCATCCGCGGGCTGCTGCCGATAATGTTTTCCAGGGAGTAGGTGGTGCCCTGGTGGCGTTTTAGCTCTCCCTTATAGTATTCCACTTCGGTTTGCAGTCGTTCTACGCGGTCGTACAGTTTCTTCAGGTCGGAAACATCCCTGAATGCTACAGTACCCACGCCCCCCCCAAACTTTACCGTCCCGTTTTAAGGGAATCCGGGAGCAGATCATATTGTGCCCTTTGATTTTCTGGATCTGATCGATTTCCCTTTCACCGGTCTTTACGATCACTTGCATCCGGCTGTTTTCAATGACATCTTCCACTTTTTTTGCCTAAAACATCTTTTTTTTTACCCCTAGAAAGTCGCAGTAGGCTTTATTAATCATGGTGATGCGAGCGTTTTCGTCCACCACAACAATCCAGTTGTAGGCAATATCCAGTACCGTCTCCAACAGTTCTTTGAGATCTCGGGTTTCCTCTAATTCCTGGTTCATATGCTGCAGTTCGGTAATATCCTGGAAAACTGCAACAGCGCCGACCGCTTCCCCATCCTGGATGATGGGTGTCCGGCTGGAAACAAAGGTATGATCCCCTATTACTATGAACTGACCGATTTGTGTTCGGCCGGTTCTGAGAACTTCCGGTAATTTTGAATTGGGAATAACCCTTTGAACGGGTTGACCAATGAGTTCCTTGGCAGATTTATCGAGAATTTTAAGCGCGGCCTGGTTGACATGGTTGATTAATCCGTTTTTGTCTACTTCCACAATCCCGTTATAAGTTGCATTTAATACCGTTTGCAGACGGTTTGATGTTGCTATTTCTGACATAATCCTCACCACTCTGCTTGTATTATTTTTGTTATCTCAATTGCTCCTTGGTTACAAATGCCAAAAAAATATACGGTTGGGTTAAAATTTTAATGAGAAGCCATAGGTATCACAACAAAAGTGATACCTGCTACTTTCCAACTTTACACCTAAATCAGAAATTTGAAAAGAAACAAATCTTGGCATACTGTTTTGCAAAAGCTTTCTATTGGTTAATTTTCTTGATATACCATTTTCATTTACGTTTTTTCACCTTGGATGCTCCGTTAAAAGAGAACTCAAAACTATTTATAGAGAAAGAAAAAATCCGGTCTGGTTGACCGAATCCTTTTTAGCTGCCGGTTTGCAGCATTAATTCTTTTAATTTTCTCAGGGCTTGACGCTCCAACCGGGACACTTGCACCTGGGAGAGCCCCAGGCGGAGGGCCACTTCGGATTGGGTCTTGTCTTCAAAAAAACGCCACAGCAGGATCTGCCTGTCCCGTTCGGGCAGCTCGATTAACAGTTGTTTCACCGCCAGCTTCTCCAACCAGTGGGCATCTCCATCCTCTTCTCCGCTTAATTGATCAAGAATGTAGATGGGGTCTCCGTCGTCTTGGTGCAGTGTTTCGTAAATCGAAGTGGGCATTTGGGCAGCCTCCAGGGCATTGACCACTTCTTCACGGCTAAAACTCAGTTCCTCGGCAATTTCATTGATGGAAGGTTCCCGTCCCAGCCTGGCTGTCAGCCGATCCCGGGACTGTTGAATTTTGTAGGCGGTTTCCTTGAGGGAGCGGCTTACTTTTACCGGGCTGTCGTCTCTTAAAAAACGCCGTATTTCCCCAACGATCATCGGCACCGCATAAGTAGAAAATTTTACATCATAGGACAGATCAAATTTATCAATGGCCTTCATTAAACCGATACAGCCAATTTGAAACAAGTCCTCCAGTTCATAGCCACGATTGTTAAACCTTTGCACCAGGTTGAAGACCAGTTTTAAATTGCAGTTCACCAACCTCTCCCGGGCATCCGCGTCTCCTGCCTGGGCCTTCTGCAGTGAGTCCCTCATTTCCTTATCCCCAAGCAGGGGGAAGCGGGGAAGGTTCATTTCTAAAAGC
>JAMCWI010000110.1 GCA_023481335.1 Bacillota bacterium
CAGCAATTTGGATGAAATAGGGCAACTGATAATCAAGGTTCTGCCACCTGTGGAGATTAAACTGACAGACGAAGAACAAGACAAGTTTGTAATGAAAACCATGCAGGCAAAAAACCTGGATAATTGCCCCAAGAGACCGCTGGAGTCCGATATTTACCGCATTTTAAAGCAAAGCAACCTGACGCCCTAGAAAATATTACACTTTCGAGGAGGTTTCACAATGTCACCTATTAAAGAAACTGATCTTCCGGGGATTGGCAGGAAATTTCAAATTAATACACGCACCGGTGATAAGTTGGTAATAGTGGTGCATGATGACGGCAGGCGTGAAATGCACCATTTCGACAATGACGACCCGGATGAAAGCGTCTCCATGGTAACACTGGATGATACAGAAGCCCGTCAAGTAGGGGGTATTCTGGGGGGGATGGCCTATTTGCCGAAAGCACTGGAGTCGGTGGATGTGGCCTTTGACAATATGGTGTTTGAATGGTTTAAGGTGGAGGGATGCTGCCAATCCGTGGGCAAAACCATTGGAGAACTGCATATCCGGAAAAGAACCGGGGCTGCTATTATCGCCATTATCAAGAAGGATGATAAAATCATCAATCCCGGGCCGGATCAGTACATCAGGGAAGGAGCCACCCTGGTTGTTTTAGGGGACAGGAAACAGGTCAAGGCATTCAAACAATTGATCGCACAAGGGAGCCTCTAGCATGGCGAGCGGTCTCCTGTTTGAAATTGGCCTGGCTCTTTTAATTGTTGCTGTATCCGGTCTCCTGGCAGCACGTTTGCGGTTTCCCATTGTTCCCATACTGATTCTGGCCGGCATGGTGGTGGGCCCCCATGCTCCGGTCATCGGCATTTTGGATTTTCGTTTCATAGACAGCGGCCCTTTAATTGAATTTATGGGGCGGCTGGGTGTCCTGTTCCTGCTTTTTTATCTCGGATTGGAATTTTCCGTTGGACGTTTGCTGAAAGCCGGCCATTCCATTTTTGTTGGCGGCACCATCTATATGGTCCTCAACTTTTCCTTGGGACTGGCTCTGCCCTTGCTGTGGGGTTGGCCCACACGGGAAGTTTTGGTGGTGGCAGGCATCATCTCCATTTCATCCAGTGCCATCGTGGCAAAAGTGCTGGTTGATTTAAAGCGAACCGTTCGACCGGAAACCGAAATGATCCTCGGACTCATGTTGTATCAGGATGTTTTTGTGGCGGTCTACCTTTCCGTGGTTTCCGGTTTGGTTCTTACCGGGGCAACCTCGCCTGAAAGTGTCCTTACGTCCGCAGCAATTGCCCTGGGTTTTATGGTAGGGTTTATTCTGATCGGCCGCAAATTGGCCCCACGCATTAATAAGTGGCTGGAGATTCCTTCGGATGAAGTCTTCATGCTGGTAATTTTTGCGTTTCTTACCCTGGTGGCGGGTTTTTCAGAAACCATACACGTGGCGGAAGCCATCGGTGCTTTACTGGTGGGGTTGATTCTGGCTGAGACAGACCACTTAGACCGCATTGAACATCTGGTTGTTCCCTTTCGCGATTTTTTCGGCGCACTCTTCTTCTTCAGTTTCGGTTTAAGCATCGATCCCCTTTCCCTGGGTGGTGCTGTATGGCCGGCCGTTACTGCGGTTGCCGTAACGATCCTCGGCAACTTTATCGCGGGTGTTATTGCAGGCCGCCAGGCAGGGTATTCCTACCGGGGGGCAACCAATATCGGCTTAACCATTACCTCCCGGGGTGAATTTTCGATTATTCTTGCCAACCTGGCCAAAGCAGGCGGACTACTTCCTATTTTGCAGCCCTTTGCCGCCCTGTATGTTCTTTTACTGGCCATCTTAGGTCCTTTACTAACCAAGGAATCCAAGTGGATTTACAGCCAACTTGCCCGAGTATTCGGCTGGCCGGCCTTAAAAGAGAAAACCAAACAAAAGCAATTGGCATAGAATACGGGAAGGGCCGGTCACATTTTAAGCCCTTCCTTAACCTCTGATATATCTGCCCTAACTTCTTTCACATCAGTAAAAAGTTCCAAAGAAGCTGTCCGTAATTGCTGGAACCTGTCTTGATTGGCTTTCTCCGTCAATGCCCCTTCGGGGGCACTGATAAAGATAATTCCAGGAGACAATTAATCTCCTGGTTTAAAGTTTAATCGACACCAAGTTGCCGCTTTAATGCGGATTGAAGGGTCTGAGAGAAATTAATCCCAGCTTTTTCTGCTTTAGAGTTTAGCCAGTTTGGAATGGTGAGGGTTTTCTTGACGGCACGATTATCATTTTCTTGTCTGTATTTATCTGTATCGGCGAGAACAAGGCTAATGAATTGTGGATATTCTGCGCTGAGCTTTTCGGATGGTGAGGGAATTGATTCCTTGTTATCTTCAGCATCACATAACCACATGGCTGCAGCATCTCCAGCCATTTCTATGGCATCTGTTAAGTTCTTACCACAGGTAAGGCAGCCGGGCAAGTCAGGTATACGCACATCGTATTCGCCAGAATCCAGAGGAGTAAATACCGCAGGGTAAACGTATTTCATCTTGATAACCACCTTTCTTTTTGGGGGGACTATTTCAGTTCCGCCTGTTCTAATATGCCTTTTGCTGTGTATTCGTTTATTTCTTTGTGTCTTGGCAGTGAGATTTTTATTCCCGGTTTATCAGGGTGTTTAGCCATGTCGTGCCTTTTGCCTGATGTTATTTCCCAACCAGCTGCTTTTAGTATTTTATCAAGGTCTCGTCGTTTCATTCACCTCACCTCATTGAACATATTATAACACGTATTAACACGCATAAAAATTATTATACGTGTTAATACGTAAAACAATTAAAGCCCAGTGCTAGATATTCAAAACCCTCCTTTACGGACTTGGAGGAGGCCATCAATAGGGCCTTTAATTAGCGAGGGACCCCGCTTGCAGCCGGAGGAAGACGTTTACTGCGCCAGCCCAGGCTACAGCTTTTTATGGGTAAGGGGGCAACCCTTTCCGAAGCGGAGCTAATGGAATTAAAGAAGCTGTTGGCTGAATTGGTATAATCTGTTTGAAATAATTATCGGAGAAAAGTATACATTGAAGGAATTCTAAAAATAAGGTCGTATATCCTTGAAATAACAAAGGAAACAAGCTTGCGAGTTCGGTCCACTAAGGGCTCTCAATACTCGAAGCGTTGTTTCCTGTTCCAGTTGTCTTTAATTTTATTATGATTTTATTATGATTTTATTATATTATGTACATTTCTCAAAGAAAATTAATCATCAAGTAGTATGTCAATACTCTCCTTGAACAACCAGATGTAGCATTACCTTAGTATGAAATTAATAAGGTGGGTGAGAAATAGATGACCCCTTGTGTCAACGGGGAAACCAATACCAAGTTAGTGAAAAACATGATGAGCAATCAACAAAATGGGAGTAGTCCAAACAAAGGAAAAATATTAGTAGTTGACGATGCTCTATTGCACCTGGAGACTGTAAAACTTTATCTGGAAGCAGATGGTTATGAGGTTTTTTGTGCAACCAATACCGGCGGTGCGTGGGCAATCTTAAACAAGGATAAGCCCGACCTGGTTCTTCTTGATGTGGTAATGCCGGGGGAGAACGGACTTGATTTACTAAGAAACCTAAAGGTTCAATTTCCGCACATCGGGGTAGTCCTCATGACTGCCTTTGGAAGTGAGGAAATTGCTGCAATGGCCCTTAAGCTTGGTGCCTTTGACTACATAAAGAAACCCTTTAAATATTGTTATTTAAGCGACGTTGTTCACAAGGTTTTAACCAAGCAGAATCAAGTAAAAGACCGGAATAAAAAGATCGAGCATCTGCAAACTGAATTACACAACAAGGAAAAGTTGCTGATAGATCGTGAAAGATTAGCCATTGTAGGGCAAATGGCAGCGGGCATGGCCCATGAGATAAAAAACCCCCTTACCACCATCAAAGGTTTTGTACAGCTGTTAGCAAGATCAGCAGACCCGGCAACAAAAATGTATTTAGATATTATCGAAAGTGAAACAAACAGGATGAATCAGGTCATCCAGGACTTTTTACAGTTAGCCAAGCCAAAATCTCCGGAAACTAAATTAGTAACCATTAATGAGTTGATTGATGAAATGATACCTATGATAAAACATCTGGCACTCATCAACAATCATGACTTAATTGTTAAAACAGAAGGTAACATTCCACCGGTTCTCATAGACCCGGCCCAGATTAAGCAGGTAATTCTTAACCTTTGCCAAAACGGTATGGAGGCAATGGAGAGGGGAGGAGAGCTTACCATAGAAACCGGTTTCCTGCCGGAACAGGGAGAAGTCCACCTGGATATAACTGATACAGGCTGCGGTATACAGCAGGAAAATTTCAAATCCGTAGGGGTTCCCTTTTTTACCACCAAAGCAGATGGCACAGGACTGGGGTTAAGCATTTGTTTCTCCATTGTAGACAAGCATAAGGGAAGAATAGAAATTCAAAGCCAGGCAGGCAGCGGAACCACATTTTCTGTGGTTTTGCCAGTGGTAAAATAACTTAACGGAAAGAACAGGGAGAGTCCATGAAAACAAAGCAAGATAGTTCACTACCTTTGATACCATCCTCCATAAGAAACAGTTTAAGGTTTAAATTGCTGACATTTGTCATGCTGTCTATGCTTGTTTTAGGTATAGGTTCAATAGGCTTTATTTACTACCATGAAGAAAATATTAACAACGAGAGAGTTGAAAAAAGTTTTTCTCTAATAGCGGATATTTTAAAAAATGATACCAGTCGCTGGGTAGCAGAACGGATAAATCAAGTTAAAACCATATCTGTTGACCCCCAGGTTATTCGTGCTGTTCACGAAATATCTACGGGATCGGAAAAAACTGCTACGACTGAAAGAGAGCTTGTTAATTACTGGAATCAGATGGCGCAGCAATATGGTATTTATGATGAAATTTATTTTGCCTCCAGGTCAGGGGAAATACTTGTTTCCACAGATGCGACAAGAAAAAACACCATACGACCCCGTGACGAAATAATAACTAAGCCCCTGGAGACAGGAGAAATCTATATAGAAAATGCTTATCTCTCATATAAAACAAAAAAACCAAGCATTGCCTTCTCAGTGCCTATAAAAGAATCCAATAACGGTATAGGAGATAACCATTATCTGGGTGTGCTTGTTTTCCGTGTAGATATAAGTGCTGTAATTAAACCAATGCTTGAAAGTAGAATGAAACTGGGTCAGACAGGAGAAGTAATACTAATTAAACAAGACAGAACTACTATTACCGGATTACGGGAGCGACCTGGCTCAGAACTTAACTACAAATTGGAAACTATACCTGCTAAGAGGATAAGCAGGGGAGAAGAAGGAAGTTTTTTTGGTGAAGGCCATAACGAAAAACCGATGATCGCCGTGTACCGCTATGTCCCGGAAGTACAATGGGGTATTATTGTTCGACAGGAAACCTCTGAAATATATGAACCTTTGCAAAAAAGATTGTACCAGTTGATAGCTCTACTCTCTCTGGCAGGCATTATTGTGTTAACAATTCTTTTTATTTTTATTAACAGGGCAATAAGACCTTTATCCATGATGGCTGATGCAGCAAAGCACATAGCTCAGGGTGATTTTGACAAAAAAATTGTCGTGCATAATGATGATGAAATAGGTCAGTTGGGGACAGTATTAAATAAAATGGCAGATGAATTAGGTCAGCGTTTTAAACTAAGAAACAGCAGACACCATGTGTTGCAAGCTCTTGTTTCTACAATTGAAATTGATGACCTTCTTAACCGGGGGTTGCAAACTATTTGCCACAGCTTTGATTTTAAAGTTGGTGCAATCTACTTAGCTGAACACCAGGAAGGAATACTCTTACGGAAAGCTCTGTACTGCCCAGGTGAAGCTTTGTTTAACAAAAGAGAAAAGATAAATCTTACCGAAGGTTTGGAAGGTTTAGCTGTTACTTCTCGTCAAGTGCAGGTATTATCGGAGATACCTGAAAACACATTTTATACAGTTAACTGGCTAGGTGGCAACATTTTGCCGCGAACTCTTATTCAGATTCCTATTCTATTTGGACAAGAAGTACTTGGGGTAATAAGCTTGGCCTCTCTTACGGACCTTTCGTCAGAAGAAGTTGAGGAACTTGGTATAATTGGCACTTTAGTCGGTGTAGCAATCAACAATGCACTTTCCTATCAGAAGGCAAATGACCTGACAATTAGTCTACAGGAGAAGAACGAGCAGTTGAACCAGCAAAATGAGGAGTTAAATGCCCAAAGTGAAGAACTGCAGGCTCAAACGGAAGAATTACGGGTGCAATCAGAGGAACTGCAGTCGCAGTCAGAAGAACTGCAGGCCACTACAGAGGAACTACAACTAATAAATAATGAGCTTCAGGAACAGAGTATTCGCAAGACCAAGTTTTTTGCGTCCTTATCCCACGAGTTAAGGGCACCCTTAAATGCAGTGATAGGTTTTTCTGACGTACTTCTGGACAGTGTTGTCGGTACTGTTAACTCAGCTCAAGAGAAATATCTTAAAGAAATTCATAATAGCGGGCAGCACCTGCTTAACCTGATCAATGACCTGCTTGATTTCTCTAAAATTGAGGCCGGGCAGGTAAGTCTTAATATTAAAGAGGTAGACCCTGCACTGGCTCTCAATGAAGCCATAGCAATGGTTATCCCCGAAATTGCCAAAAAAGAATTGACCTTTAACAACCTGCTTAAACAAGACAAATATCTTGTCTTGTCTGACAATAATAGATTAATACAAATCTATTTGAATCTGCTGACTAACTCCGTTAAATTTACACCTACCGGTGGTACTATCACCCTAGGTGCCAGACCGGTTAAAGATAATCTTGAAATATGGATATCTGATACAGGCATAGGTATTGCCACTGAATTTCATGAGGTAATTTTCGAGGAGTTCAAACAAGCACCAAACACTACACAAGGAGGAACAGGACTGGGACTGGCAATTACAAAAAGACTTCTTGGCTTAATGGGTGGAAAAATAAAAGTAGAAGGCGAAGTAGATAAGGGTACTACCTTTACCTTTACCCTACCGTTGGCTTCATTGAAGAAATCTACACATGGTGAAAGTCAAAAGCGGGATATAAAGGTATCAAAGCAGGAGACAGATAAATCCGGGGGAATTTTAGTAAGTAACCTTTCTAAACCCCTGAATAAAGATACACTGATTAAACTGGTAGAAGAGTTTATCAAAAAAAGTGGCAATAAGCCTACTGTATTAGTTGTAGATGACGAGCTTTCAGTACGGGAATACGCTGCATCTCTTTTACAATCCCGGTGTCAGTTTTTTACGGCGGAAGACGGATATAAGGGAATTGAGCTGGCCTTAAAATATATACCGGATATAATCATCCTTGACATCACCATGCCCGGAGCAGATGGCTTTGCCGTCATGGGTGAGCTTCGTAAGCATTGTTGGGAAAAGGGGTTAAATGTATATATTTGCAGTTCAAAAAACCTATCAATTGAAGAAAGGAAGTATCTTCAACTATTTGAGGGGATTTGGTATTAGATTGGAGAAGTGTCCAAAATTTAGTGTAATTGGATTATTCCATTGTGAATTTGGATAGGCTTATAATAGCTCTTACCTGCCGGGAGGATAGGGCATATTCCGGGGAGCAACCCGAGTGCCCTGCAGGGTTCTGGGGAGTGTAGCCCGCTCAGGGCTTACCGGTGAAATGGAAAGCGGCAGACTCAAAACCCGCCGCTTCACCGTATAAGCCGCAACAGGTGTTGGGGCACTCCTCAGCGTTGCCCGATTTATGCTGCAATATGAGTATTGACAATTGAATGGTGGGTTATTCCATTTACAGTAAAGAATATTCACTCCCTTCCAGTCCTATGCTCCTATCAGTTTTTTAATTACTTTATTATCCCTTTTATTCTGTGCAGTATCCTCTTTAAGAATTTCCACATCGGCAATCAGGTAGGGTAATTTCCCGTCAATATTGTCCAGACGGTTATTTACTTTTGTAAATTCGGCTCTGACTTCCTTCTGGAATTCTTTTGCTTCATTTGAGTCAGCTAGAAGCTCCATCACAGCGGTTTGCAGTCGAATAAATTGCTCGTCTTGCTGGTTGAAACGTTCCTCAATTCGAATAAATTGCTCGTCTTGCTGGTTGAAACGCTCATCAATCCGAATAAATTGCTCGTCT
>JAMCWI010000029.1 GCA_023481335.1 Bacillota bacterium
ATAGTGGTAAAAGTTCAGGTTGCAAAGGGCATTTGTGAATTTCAGGACATTACTTTTTTATAAAAGTTCAAATTTTGTCGCTTAGATGACATTAATGTTGCGTTTTATAAAGCTATTTTCGACATTGTTATGTATATTATTACACTTAACGAGTGTTTTTTTCTTTAAAATAGCTGGTTGTTTGGGTTTAACCTTGTGCCGGATGGTTTTTTCACAAGTTAGATTAATTCAATGATGGGTTTGTTATCAATGTTTTGTCAGCGGGAGTGTAAGGAACACTCCTGGTAAGCAGGGTACTTCCGGGAGTGTTTTTATGGATGCCTTAAAGCGGTGCGGGCTTCCGCTACCATGTATAAGGAACCGGTGATGCACAGGATATCTTCCTGTTGTGCCTTATCCAGGGCTATTTGTACTGCTTTTTGTATGTCTTCCTGGATAACGACGTCTTCCAGGTATTTTTTCACATGCTCCGCCAGATTGGTCCAATCGCCGGCCCTGGGGTGGTTGGAGCGGGTTACGATGACGGCTTTAGCCAGGGGGGCCAATTCTGCAACTACCTTGGCTCTTTCTTTATCTGCCAGCATGCCCAGGACAAAAATAAATCGGCGGCCCGGGAAGTAATCCAAAAGGGCCTGTCTTAGGGCCCGGGCTCCGGCATGATTGTGGGCTCCGTCCAGCAGTACAGTGGGGTTTTTTCTTACAATCTCCATTCTTCCCGGCCATTGGACTGTTCTTAATCCCTCAACCACCGCCGTTGCAGGAGCAGGATGCCCGCCACCGGAGAAGAGTATTTCCACGGCGGCCACTGCGGTGGCGGCATTGATGCGCTGGTGTGAGCCGAGCAAGGGAAGTTGGATGTGGTAGTGGTTTTGCAAGCCTTTTATCTTAAATTGTTGGCAGGCACCGCTATTGTCCCGCGGCTGCAGTTGAAGGGACTGCCAGGTGACGTCTCTGCCCACCAGGACCAGTTTGCTGTGGTTGGCTGCTGCTGCCTGCTGAATGACTTCCAGGGCCACCCCTTCGGCAGCTGTGACCGCCGGTATGCCTTTTTTGATGATGCCGGCTTTTACCCGGGCGATTTCTTCGACGGTGCCGCCCAGGTAGTCCATATGGTCCAAGGTTACGTTGGTGATGACGGAAACCAGCGGGGTAATGACGTTGGTTGAATCGATGGCTCCGCCCAGCCCCACTTCCAGGACCACATAGTCGGTTTTTTCCCGGGCGAAATATAAAAGGGCCAGGGCGGTGCTGACTTCAAATTCGGTGGGCTGTTCGAAGCCTTCGGCGGTCATGTTGTCCAGGTGGGGGCTGATTTCTGTGATCAGTTGGGCCAGTTTTGTTCGGGGTATCGGCCGGCCGTTGATGAGAAACCGCTCAGTATAGCTGTGCAGGTGCGGCGAGGTGAACATGCCGGTTTTGCAGCCTGCCGCCCTTAGGATGCCGGCGGTCATGGCGGTGGTGGAGCCTTTGCCGTTGGTGCCGCCGATATGGATGATGCTTAGGCTTCGGTGGGGATTGCCCAGCCTGTGCAGCAGTTCTTGGATGCGGCCGAGGCCGAGGTTGATGCCGAATTTGGTTAGGCCTTTGAGGTAGGCGATGGCTTGGTCGTAGGTCACTGGGCTGAGTTCCTTTCTTGGAAGTAGTCAATTCAAGTTGGGGACGGTTCTTGACTTGAATTTAGCAGGGTGAATTCAAGTCAAGAACCGTCCCCAACTTGAATTCATTGCCCAGAGGTGCTAGCAGTGTCCGTCATTCTCAATTAGGAAAAATTTGATGGCTCCCTTAAAATTCTCCACGGCCTCTTCCATGGTGGCCCCCCGGGAAGCGCAGCCGGGTATATCGGGGGTTACGGCGTAGAAACCGCCGTCCTCCGGGTCCTGGTGCACCTGCACCCGAATCCGCACCTTGATCTCGCCTTCCAGCCCACCCTTGGGCAGGGGGCTCAGGTTCTCCTCAAACTGTAACGGCATAGTCTCACTCTCCTCTACTGGACTTATAAGCTATTCTTAACTTAGCATTGCCACACGATCCTTCAACGCATTGGCTTTCATGACAAGTTCTTCTTCCTTGGCCTTTTCTTTTTCAATGACGTCCGCCGGGGCTTTGGCCAGAAAGCCCTGGTTGTTTAGTTTGCCCTGTACCCGGGCCAGATCCGTTTGGACGGCTTTTAGTTCTTTGTTGAGGCGGGCGATTTCTTTGTCCAGGTCGATGAGTCCCTTGAGGGGGACGAAGATCTCCACGCCACGGGTTACGGCACTGGCGGATTGGTCGGGTTTTTGCCGCAGTTCGGCCGGTACGGTTACTTCGGCGTTGGCCAGGCCTTGGATGTAGGCGGTGTTTCGTTCCAGAATACGGTGTTTCGTTCCAGAATACCGCGGCATGCCGCATCGCCGGAGATTAGAATGGCCTCGGCCTTTTTGCCCGGGGGCACGTTCATCTCGCCCCGGATACGGCGGATGGCGGTGATCACTTCAATTAGGACGGCCATTTCGGTTTCGGCGGTTTCATCGTTTAAGCCTTTATCTTCGATGGGCCATTTGGCCAGCATGATGCTTTCTCCCTGGTGGGGCAGCTTTTGCCAGATTTCTTCGGTGATGAAGGGCATGAAGGGATGAAGCAGTTCCAGGGTTTCCCTTAACACCTGAACCAGGACTTGCTGGGCGGTGACCCGGTCTTCCGGGGTGGTTCTGCCGAACAGGCGGGGTTTGGCCAGTTCGATGTACCAGTCGCAGAACTCGCTCCAAATAAATTCGTACAGCACACGGGCGGCTTCACCCAGTTCGTAGCGCTCCAGGCAGTCCGTTACCTGGGAAACAGCACCCTGCAGGCGGCTTAAGATCCAGCGGTCTCCCAGGGTGTAGGGGCCGCCTTTAGCGGCGGGGTTGTAATCCCCCAGGTTCATCATGACAAAGCGGGAGGCGTTCCACAGTTTGTTGGCAAAGTTGCGGGCGCCGTCCAGGCGTTCGAAATGGAAGCGCAGGTCGTTGCCCGGGGTGTTGCCGGTGATCAGCATAAACCGCAAGGAGTCGGCGCCGTGGCTTTCGATGACGTCCAGGGGGTCTACACCGTTGCCCAGGGATTTGCTCATTTTGCGTCCCAGGGAATCCAGCACCAGTCCGTGGATGAAGACTTCCTTAAAGGGTGCCTGCTCCATGAACCGCAGGCCGGAGAAGATCATGCGGGCCACCCAGAAGAAGATGATGTCCCGGCCGGTGACCAACACCGAGGTGGGGTAAAAATGCTCCAGCTCGGGGGTTTTTGCCGGCCAGCCCAGGGTGGAAAAGGGCCACAGGGCGGAGGAGAACCAGGTGTCCAATACATCGGGGTCCTGCTCCATGGCGCCGCCGCATTGGCTGCAGCCGGTAACCGGGGTGACGGAGGCTGTGATTTCATCACAGTCCCGGCAGTAGTATACGGGTATCCGGTGCCCCCACCAAAGCTGGCGGGAAATGCACCAGTCGCGGATGTTCTCCATCCAGTTTAAATAGATCTTCGTGAAGCGTTCGGGAATAAAGGTAATGCGCCCGTCCTTGGCGGCCTCGATGGCCGGCTCGGCCAGGGGCTTCATTTTGACAAACCACTGTTTGGACAGCATGGGTTCAATGGCGGTGCTGCAGCGGTAGCAATGGCCCACGGCGTGGCTCATGTCTTCCACTTTTGCCATGGCACCCATGGCTTCCAGATCGCGGATAATTTGCTTGCGGCATTCCCAGCGGTCGAGGCCCTGGTATTTGCCGGCATTTTCGTTCATTTTGCCGTACTTGTCAATGACCACCACTTCGGGCAAACCGTGGCGGCGGCCGATTTCAAAGTCGTTGGGGTCGTGGGCCGGGGTCATTTTCACCGCACCGGTGCCAAAGGCAGGGTCGCAGTAGGCATCGGCAATGACCGGCAATTCCCTTCCCACAATGGGCAGCACCAGGTTTTTGCCCACCAGGTGCAGGTAACGGTCATCCTCGGGATTGACGGCCACCGCCACGTCACCCAGCATGGTTTCCGGACGGGTGGTGGCAATCATAATGAATTCTTCCGGATTGTCCCGGACGGGATATTTAATGTAATAGAGCTGGCCGGGCTTGTCCTGGTGCTCCACTTCGATGTCGGAAATGGTGGTCTGGCAGTGGGGACACCAGTTGGTAATGTAGTAATCCCGGTAAATCAGTCCCTGATCGTAGAGGCGGACGAATACTTCCAGCACCGCCTTGGAGCAGCCTTCGTCCATGGTAAAACGCTCCCGATGCCAGTCGCAGGAGGCTCCCAGATGGCGCAGCTGGCTCGTGATACGGCTGCCGTACTGTTCCTTCCAGTCCCAAACCCGCTCCAGGAACTTTTCCCGGCCCAGGTCGTATTTTGATTGGCCTTCTTTGGCCAGCTGCTCTTCTACTTTAGCCTGGGTGGCAATGCCCGCGTGGTCGGTGCCGGGCACCCAGAGGGCGTTGCAGCCCTGCATACGACGCCAGCGGGTAAGGATATCCTGCAGGGTGTTGTCCAGGGCATGGCCCATGTGCAGTTGGCCGGTGACATTCGGGGGCGGCATAACGATGCAAAAGGGGGTTTTATCCTTTTCCACCTCTGCCTGAAAGTACTTGCTGTTTTCCCAGTGGCGATACCACTTGCCTTCTACCTCTTTGGGATTATACACCGTTGGGATGTTGTTTTCAGTCACGCTCTATCACGACTCCTTTAAAAAAATAAAGCTCCCGTCCAATCAAGGACGGAAGCTGTTTTCCGCGGTACCACCTTGTTTCCACCCATAGCAAAGCAAGCATTTGTTGGGCGGCAACTCTTGGGCTGTAACGGGCCTGCCCGTCCGGGCCTACTGTTCCTTCAGTCCGGCTTCTCCGGGGCGACATCCTGGGGTTTTGGACAGAAGACCTTGCAGCCAAGGGTCTTCCTCTCTAAGACCAAATTTATCCCGGAACTCCCCTTCTTCGACTTTGCCTACCCAATAGTTTAATAATTTTTGCTGCCCGTGTCAACAAACCTACTTATAGGAGCCCAAATATCTTCTCTTCACTGCGCGCCTTCTAACCGTTGGCAGGTTTACCCCCACAATGCCGCCCACCAACCCCAGCAGGGCCATGGCCAGGGTCATTAATACCGGGTCATAGACCGGTATCCCTGCCAAATATCCCGCCACCGTATACAGCATGCCATAAATGAAACCTGTTGTGCCGCCGTGCTGCCAACCCCGGATGCCGGCCGCGGCACCGGCTCCCACTCCTCCGACGGCGGCAGAGGCCAGGACGGTAAGCAAAATCACCGTTGAAAAATTATAAACCGGCAGGTTTGTAACGGCCACCACAAACCCTAACATTAAAAATACCGCCAGGGTGACACTGAAGGCCCTTACCAGTCCTGCTCCCACCGCCCCTTTTTTAAAGGGCCTGTCCCCTTTTACACCATGTTTTTGCCATTGGACCACGGTTAGTTTACCCATGCTATGGACCCTCCTTGAAAAAATTCTCTTACCATATGTATGCCGCATTCTCAAAATTATGTGCATTAAACCAGATTATGGTTATTATTTTTAATCCTCTTAATAAAATTGTAGTGGATTGGTTTGTCTGAGGAGGGAGATTCTTTGATAAGACGCTGGAAATGGCTTTTACTCATCCTGCTGGCTGTTATTGCAGCGGGTTTAGGAACGCACGGGGTCAAAACCTATCTTTTGTACAGCAAAAAGCCCGAGAAACCAGACATTGTAAAGGTCGTGGAAACGGAGCGTTCTTTGCTGGCACTCCCCCATTACATCGCCCTGGCCCAGGGTTTTTATCAGGAGCAGGAACTTCAAGTGGAGTCCGCTTTGCTTAAGGAACCGACAAAGGAGGAGATAACACTGGGGGATCAGGGGGATGTATTATTGGGCAACCTCAGCCAGGCAATCTTCACCCGCCCCCTGGGTACCGGGGCGGATCTGGTGGCCTTCGCCGGTTTAGCCCGTAAAGACGGCTCCTTTTTGCTGGGGCGTGAGGATATCCAAACATTTTCCTGGGATCAGGTAAAAAAGAGAAGTATCCTGGGGGATACGCCGGATACCCAATCCAACATTATTTTGGAGGAAGCCCTCAAACAAAACAAATTGGCCCTGCAGCACCAGGTCATTATTATTCAAAACCTGCCGCCCAATTTAAAGGAGGGTGCCTTCCAATCCGGTGTAGGGCATTTTGTTCAAATGTCTGACCCACTGGCCACTATGACCGAACAAAAAGGGGTTGGCAAAATCGCCGTCTTCCTGGGATCCGCCGTTGGCCCCGTGCCTTCCCTGGCTCTTTTGGCACAGGAATCTTATGTAAAGGAGCATAGCCGGGAATGCCAAAAACTGGTCAACGGACTCTGTAAGGGAATGCTTTGGCTGGATTATCACAGCCCTGCGGAAGCAGCCAGGGTGGTTGCCCCCTATTTCCCGGATTTAGATGGGCAGACCTTGAAAGAAGTAATTGAGCGCTACAAAAAGCTGGGCCTTTGGGACAAAAGCCCGGTGATTCCACAAGAGGATTATGAAAACCTGCAGAGTTACGTTAAAAGAGCCGGTGAATTGACCAACCCGGTGGACTATAAGGATGGGGTCAATACTAAGTTTGCCAATAAAGCCGCCCGGACGGTGGAATACATTCCGCCGGAAAAGCAAAGGGAAAAAACCTGGTGGGAAAAAGTAAAGACGCTGGATTTTAAATAATTGCACAAAAAACAAGATAAGAAAAATAAATAAGCGGGAGGGTGCCGGGCACACTAAAAAAAACCTGTTCCAGCAGGAGGTGCTTTCCTTGCGTGTGGCCATTATCGGCGCTGGATTATCAGGCCTTGCCTGTGCCCATGAACTGGAACGGCTCGGCATTTTCCCCGATGTCTTTGAAGAGCGCTCCCGCCCGGGAGAACTCTTTCCTCATGTGGGAGGAATACTGCAGATTATGAACCGGCCGGTACGGAACCAGCTGGAATTTCTAAAAAAAGAATACCACCTTCAGGCAAAACCCCTCTCTGCCTGGAAAAAAATCACCATGCACGCCCCGAGTGTCACCCGGGTGGTGAAATCTCGCAATTTTGGTTATTTCTTTGAAAGGGGGCAGGGCAGCAGCTCTCTGGAAACGCAACTGGCAAACAGCATTAAAAGCAGAATTACCTTTAACTGCCGCGCCAATTATTCTGAGCTGGCGAAGGAGTATGATTATGTTGTGGTGGCCACCGGCAACAGAGCAGTGGCTGCTACCCTTGGTATTTGGAAAGACACATTTACCACCATGGTCCGCGGGGCGGTGGTGTTAGGAAAATTTAATACAGAGGAACTGATTATGTGGGTGAACACCGACTACGCCCTGGGGGCTTACGCTTACTTAACGGCCTTTAGCCCTGACAGGGGCAGTTTGGTCTTAATACACGCCAATACCAGCCCGGAAGATATGGAAAGACATTGGACCACCTTTCTCAAAAAAGAAAGGCTGGAGTATCAAGTTGTTGAGAGTTTTTTGTTAAGTCATATCGCCGGCACCGTTTACCCCCATCAGGTTGGAAATATTTTATTAGTGGGAGCCGCCGGAGGTTTTATGGAATCCTTCTTGGGTTTTGGTGCGGTTTCCTCTATGCGCAGCGGTGTACTGGCTGCCCGGGCCATGGTGAAGGGACAACCCTTCGCTAAAGTGTCCGATAAGCTGGACCAGGAAATGAGAAGATCGGTCCGCCTGCGGGAAATCCTTAATACCATGAAAAATGAAGATTATGACCGCTTGGTGGCAACGGCTACCTTTCCAATCATGAAACATATTAATTATAATACCAACCTCCCGGTGCTAAACTTTGCCGGCAATATTTTGGAGTTGGTGCGCGCCTCGGTGGACTGGGAGAAAAAAAGCATTCTGCCGCCGGTGCCGGAAAATCCTCATAAAAAATGAACGCCGTAAAAGGCCGGAAATTCTCCGGCCTTTACTTTGTCTGCTGCCTGGGGTAACCCCGGAGCTTTGCCACCAGATACAGCAGCAGGGGAATGACCAACGCCATGGCATACAGTAAAATAGCCAGCGGTACATTTAACAGCCACCGGGTTAAGGGAACGTTTGTGATATAAACGTTGGCGCCTATCAAAACCAGGATGTAATAAATAACCATCAGAAAACGGTAGCCCC
>JAMCWI010000176.1 GCA_023481335.1 Bacillota bacterium
ATATTATATCACATTACGCAACATTACGCATTATAAAGAAAGTAAAAATTGACATTTTTCCAATAAAAAAAGCCTTGTTTTCAAGGCTTCTTAGAATTCCATTGGATATTCAACTGTCAAAAACCCGGATTCTGGCTCCTGAATTCCGCCGTCTGTAATATGCATCGGGGACATTCCTCTGACACTCAGAGGCATTCACACTAGAGAGGTGTGTCCCCTTTCCTTTAAGACGGCACCGCCGGGACGGCGGTTTTTACTATTGACACCACCCTGGCCCGGTGGTAAGCTATATTAAATATGCATAAGTATCCTTTAAGATCGGTCCCGAGAGGCCGGTAAGGTTGATTTGAGTAGGTTTATCAGGCCTGACCGTGTCCTTTGCGCGCTCAGGCTTTTTTGCGCGCCGCGCTAAAACGCTTATACCGGGAGGTGCGGGTTTGCACGGGTATAAACAGAAGGCGGTGATTCTCGACAGTGAGGGCATCCGCCGGGCGCTTACCAGAATCGCCCACGAGATAATAGAGCGCAACAGGGGCACCGATAAACTGGCCCTGATAGGCATCCGCAGCAGGGGGGTTCCCCTGGCGGGGCGGCTGGCCGGGAAAATACTGCAGATTGAGGGCAAGGAAGTCCCCGTGGGCACGCTGGACATTACACTTTACCGTGACGATCTAAGCACCTTTTCCACCCAGCCCCTGGTGCGCAAGACCGAAGTCTCCTTTCCGGTGGAGGGGAAAACCATCGTGCTGGTGGATGATGTGATGTATACCGGCCGGACCATAAGGGCGGCCCTGGACGCGGTAATGGACCTGGGAAGGCCCAAGCTCATTCAAC
Organism: Bacillota bacterium; assembly: GCA_023481335.1. Lineage (GTDB taxonomy): Bacteria > Bacillota > Desulfotomaculia > Desulfotomaculales > Desulfotomaculaceae > JAMCWI01. The sequence goes on from JAMCWI010000176.1 coordinate 835, forward strand.
TGGCGGTGCTGGTGGACCGGGGGCACCGGGAGCTGCCCATAAGGGCCGATTATGTTGGGAAAAACGTACCGACCTCAAAGAAAGAAGATGTGGCGGTACTTCTGGAAGAAATAGACGGGGAAGAAAAAGTCATAATAACCGAGGGTGATAAACATTACTGACCAGCCATCCTTTTAAAACGGTCCCGAGAGGCCGGCAAGGGAGAGGTTAGCCAAGCCGTTTCTGTCAAGCCGGCCTTAACGGGACCTTTTAAAGGGGTTTTGTTAAGGCTTTAAATATGAATGGGGACACACCATCAGCGGAAAGGGGACACACCTCTATTGGGAGCCTGGTTGCCGGGGTCGGAGGAATGTCCCCGATCGGAGGAGCTGTTTCCGATCGGAAATGGCTTTAGGGTCGGAGCAATGTTCCCGACAATAAGGAAAGGGGACACACCTCCCTTTGGAGTACGGCTTTAAGGTCGGAGGAATGTCCCCAACTTGAGAACGGGGGGATAGTAGATAGTATGCCGCTTTTTAAAAAGGACCTGCTGGGTCTTGAGGGCGCCGGTGCAGACGAGATAAGTCTCGTTCTGGATACCGCGGCATCAATGAAGGAGGTATTGGGCAGGCAGATTAAAAAGGTACCGGCCCTGAGGGGCAAAACGGTGGTAAACCTTTTTTACGAGCCAAGCACCCGCACCAGGACATCCTTTGAGCTGGCCGCCAAGTATCTGAGTGCTGACTCGGTGAATATTGCCACCTCTACCAGCAGCACGGTTAAGGGTGAGAGCCTCAAAGACACCGCCGCCACCCTCACCGCGCTGGGGGCCGACCTGGTGGTGCTGCGCCATTCCATGGCCGGGGCGCCGCACATGCTGGCCGGGTATATTAAGGCTGCGGTGATTAATGCCGGGGACGGGGCCCACGAGCACCCCACCCAGTCACTGCTGGACATGTACACGGTGAGAGAAAAGAAGGGCGGCATAAAAGGGCTTGAGGTGGCCATAGTGGGGGATATTCTGCACAGCCGGGTGGCCCGGTCCAATATATGGGGATTCACCGCCATGGGGGCCCGGGTCAGGCTATGCGGTCCCGCCACCCTGATGCCGGCGGAAATAGAAAGAACCGGCGCACATGTGTACAGCCGGCTGGAGGAGGCCCTGGACGGGGCCGACGCGGTGATCATGCTGAGGATACAGCTGGAAAGACAGCAGCAGGGGCTTTTCCCCGGGACCAGGGAATATGCCGGCCTGTTCGGGCTCAATGAAAAAAGGCTTAAGCTGGCGGCCCCGGGGGCGCTGGTGATGCACCCCGGCCCTGTAAACCGCGGTGTTGAGATAGCCCATGAGGTGGCCGACGGCATACAGTCAGTTATAAATGAGCAGGTTACCAATGGAGTGGCCGTGAGAATGGCCCTGCTGTACCTGTTGATGGGAGGTGGAGCCGGTGAAGTTGTTGGTTAAAGGCGGCACCGTGGTGGACCCGGTGAGGGGTACGCTGGAGGATGCCGATATACTGGTGGAAAACGGACTTATTGTAGAGGTAGGGCCGGGGATAGAAGCCCCCGGCGCCGAAGTGCTTGACGCCGGGGGCAGACTGGTGGCCACCGGGCTCCTGGACATGCATGTGCACCTGAGAGAGCCGGGCTATGAGGCCAAGGAGACGATAGAAACAGGCTGCCGGGCGGCGGCCCGGGGAGGCTTCACGGCGCTGGCCTGCATGCCCAACACCAGCCCAATAGCCGACAACAGGCCGGTAGTCCGGTATATAATGGAAAGGGCCAGGGAGGCCGGACTGTCCAGGGTTTACCCGGTGGGGGCAATAACCAGGGGCAGCTCGGGCAGTGAGCTGGCCGAAATGGCGGATATGAGGGAAGCCGGGGCGGTGGCCTTCTCGGATGACGGCAGGCCGGTGGCTGACTCGGGTTTGATGAGGAGTGCGATGCAGTATGCCTCCATGCTGGGGGCGGCCATAATATCCCACTGTGAGGACCCCGGACTGGCCGCCGGGGGGGTAATGAACGAGGGCTTTACTTCCACAAGGCTGGGCCTTAAGGGAATACCCTCAGCCGCCGAGGAAGTAATGGTGGCCAGGGATATAATACTGGCCGGGCTTACCGGCTGCAGGCTGCACATTGCCCATGTAAGCACCGCCGGATCAGTGAGGCTTATCCGTGAGGCCAAGTCCCGGGGAGTTCCGGTGACCGCCGAGGTTACCCCCCACCACTTTACCCTTACCGACAGCGAGGTGGAGGGGTTCAGCACGGCCACCAAGGTAAACCCGCCCCTGCGTGGGGAAGCCGATGTGGCCGCCCTGAGGGAGGCCATGGCCGACGGCACCATTGATGTGATAGCCACCGACCACGCCCCCCATACAGCTGAAGAGAAGGATGTTGAATATGACCGGGCCCCCTTCGGGATGGTGGGGCTGGAAACCGCTGTGGGGCTGGTTTGGACCGAGCTGGTGGATAAAGGGGTGATCAGCCCGGCCCGGGCGGTGGCTATGATGACGGTCAACCCGGCGCGCATACTGGGGCTTAAGCCTGTTCTTCCGGAGACCGGAGCGGCGGCCGACCTGACTGTGATAGACCCTGCGCTGAAGGAGAAGGTCGACCCGGCCTCATTTTTCAGCAGGGGAAGAAATACCCCCTTCGCCGGGAGGGAGCTGAAGGGCCTGCCGGTGTTAACCATGGTGGGGGGAAAGATAGTTTACCGAAGGTAATGCACTTCCTTATTCTGGATTCTGAATTCTGACTTCTGAATTCTGACAATATAGGAATGCAGTATTAGAAATAAGCGAGGTGTTCTTTTTTGAAGGCAATACTGGCCCTGGAAGACGGGACCTATTTTTTCGGCAATGCCTTTGGCTCCAGGGGCGAGCGCTGGGGTGAGGTGGTGTTCAACACCGGCATGACCGGCTACCAGGAGATACTTACCGACCCTTCCTACTGCGGGCAGATAGTGGTCATGACCTACCCGCTGATAGGCAACTACGGTATTAACAGGGAGGATTTCGAGTCAAAGAGATCCTACGTGAGGGGTTTTGTGGTCAAGGAGGAGTGCGATCACCCCAGCAACTGGAGGGCCAGTTACAAGATATCCGACTTTCTGTCCCGGGAAGGGGTTCCGGGCATATCCGGAATTGACACCAGGGCGCTGACCAGGCACTTAAGGAGCTTTGGCGCCATGCGGGGAGTGATCAGCACCGAGGAGACCGACCCCGCCGTATTGGCGGAAAAGGCCCGCAGCTGCCCGCAGCTGTCCGGACAGCAGATGGTGCCCGAGGTGTCCACCCGTGAAATGCACCGGGTCGAGGGAAAGGGCCACCGGGTGGTGCTGATGGATTTTGGGTCCAAGCTGAACATAATCCGCCATCTCCAGATGCGCGGGTGCGATATATACGTGGTGCCCCCCAACACCGGGCCGGAGGAGATACTGGCCCTTAAGCCCGACGGGGTGATGCTTTCCAACGGGCCCGGAGACCCCCTGGATGTGCCCTATGCTGCGGTGACGGTCCGGGAGCTGGCCGGAAAGGTGCCCATATTCGGGATTTGTCTGGGACATCAGATAATGTCTCTGGCCATGGGGGCTAAGACCTACAAGATGAAGTTCGGCCACCGGGGGTCCAACCACCCGGTGAAGGACCTGATTACCGGCAGGGTTTACATCACCTCCCACAACCACGGCTTTTCGGTGGATGAGGAGTCCATGGCCGGGCTGGGGCTGGAGGTGACCCACAGGAACCTGAACGACAGCACGGTGGAGGGCATGCGCCACGTGAGCCTGCCCCTGTTTTCAGTGCAGTATCACCCCGAGGCCTCGCCGGGGCCCACCGAGTCCGAATATCTGTTTGACCAGTTCCTGGAAATGATGGAAAAGCACAAAGGTGGGAGGTAGATCATGCCGCTGGATAAAAGCATTAAGAAGGTTATGGTGATAGGGTCGGGGCCCATCATAATAGGGCAGGCCGCTGAATTTGACTATGCCGGGACCCAGGCCTGCCGGGCGCTGAGGGAGGAAGGCCTGGAGGTGGTGCTGATCAACAGCAACCCGGCCACCATCATGACGGACATGAATATGGCCGACCGTGTTTATATAGAGCCGCTGACCCCGGAGTTTGTAACCATGGTAATCAGGCAGGAGAGGCCCGATGGCATTGTTCCCGGACTGGGCGGCCAGGTGGGACTGAACATGGCCAAGCACCTGGCCGAGACCGGGGTGCTGGACCAGTACGGGGTGAGGCTTCTGGGCACACCCCTGGAGGCCATTAAAAGGGCCGAGGACAGGGATGGCTTCAAGTCCACCATGGAGAGCATAGGGGAGCCCGTGCCGGAGAGCGTTGTGGTGGAAACGGTGGAGGCCGCTGTAGCCTTCGCCGGGGAGATAGGCTTTCCCCTGGTGGTTCGCCCGGCCTACACCCTGGGGGGAACCGGAGGCGGCATGGTGTACGACATGGACCAGCTGGTGTCCACCACCACCAGGGGCCTCAACCTGAGCATTATACACCAGTGCCTTATTGAGAGGAGCCTGGTGGGCTGGAAAGAAATAGAGTTTGAGGTGATGAGGGACAATAACAACAACTGCATCACCATCTGCAGCATGGAAAATATAGACCCCATGGGCATCCACACCGGTGACAGCATTGTGGTGGCCCCGGTACAGACCCTTACCGACCGGGAGTACCAGATGCTCAGAACGGCCTCGCTGAAAATAATACGCGCCCTGGATGTGGCCGGCGGCTGCAATGTGCAGTACGCCCTGGACCCCCATAGCATGTCCTACTACGTAATTGAGGTTAACCCCAGGGTCTCCCGGTCTTCAGCCCTGGCCTCCAAGGCCACCGGCTACCCCATCGCCAAGGTGTCCGGGAAAATTGCCGTGGGCCTTAACCTGGACGAAATAAAGAATGCCGTAACCGGAAAGACCTACGCCTGCTTTGAGCCCTCCATAGACTACGTGGTGCTCAAATTTCCCCGCTGGCCCTTTGACAAGTTTTCTCTGGCCAACCGCCGGCTGGGCACCCAGATGAAGGCCACCGGTGAGGTAATGTCCATCGACCGGACCATGGAGGGCGCCCTAATGAAGGCGGTGCGCTCCCTGGAAATAGGCACTCCGGGCCTTATGCTGAATGGTGTTGAGAAATTAAGTGACTCCGAGATAGACCATGAGCTGAAAGAGGCCGATGACCGCAGGCTGTTCATACTGGCCGAGGCCATGCGCAGGGGTATGCTGGACTCGCACCTGTATAAAGTCACCGGCATTGACCACTTTTTCCTGAGCAAGATACGGGCGGTTGTGGAAATGGAGCAGAAAATGGCCCGGGGAGGCAGCGCCGGTCTCACCCCGGAGGTGGTCAGGGAGGCTAAAAGGATGGGCTGCGCCGACGAGTATATTGCCCAGTCCGCAGGAGTCGCCGAGGACCTGGTGAGGGAGCTGCGCCGGCTGAACAGCATAAAGCCGGTGTATAAAATGGTGGACACCTGTGCCGCCGAGTTCGAGGCCCTAACTCCCTACTATTACTCCTGCTACGAGGGCGAAGACGAGGCCGGCCCCACCGAAAAGCCCAAGGTGGTGGTGCTGGGCGGGGGGCCTATAAGGATTGGTCAGGGCATTGAATTTGACTACTGCTCGGTGCACTCGGTGTGGGCCATCCGGGAAGAGGGACTGGAGGCTATAATAATAAACAACAACCCCGAGACCGTGAGCACCGATTTTGATACCGCCGACCGACTGTACTTCGAGCCTCTTCTGGCCGAAGATGTGCTGCATATACTGGATAACGAAAAGCCCGAGGGAGTGATAGTCCAGTTTGGCGGGCAGACACCCATCAACCTGGCGGCCAGGCTGCACAGGGCCGGCATAAAAATACTGGGCACCTCGGTGGAGGATATAGACCGGGCTGAGGACAGGGAAAAGTTCGACAGCCTGCTGGTGGAACTGGGTATTCCCAAGCCCCCCGGAAAGACTGCCTTTTCGGTGCAGGAGGCCCAGAAAATAGCGGCCGACATAGGCTTTCCGGTGCTGGTGCGCCCTTCCTACGTGCTGGGAGGCCGGGCCATGGAGATAGTATACAACAGCGACGAGCTGCTCAATTATATGGCCACTGCGGTCAAGGTCACCCCGGAGCACCCGGTGCTGGTAGACAAATACCTCCTGGGCCAGGAGCTTGAGGTGGACGCCATAGCCGACGGAGAGACGGTTCTCATCCCCGGGATAATGAGGCACGTGGAGAGGGCCGGGGTGCACTCGGGGGACAGCATAGCGGTGTATCCCGCCAACCAGGTGGAATACAGGGTGAAAAAGCAGATCGAGCAGTATACGGTAAAGCTGGCCCTGGCCCTCAATGTCAGGGGCATGATAAACATACAGTACGTGTTGCACAACGGGCAGGTTTACGTGCTGGAGGTCAATCCCAGGGCCAGCCGCACCGTGCCCTATATGAGCAAGATTACCGGGATCCCCATGATATCGCTGGCCACCAGGGCCATACTGGGGAGAAGCCTGAAGGACCTGGGCTACAGCACCGGTCTCTATCCTGAAACAGGCATAATAGGGGTGAAAGCCCCGGTGTTCAGCTTCTCCAAGCTTTTGGAGGTGGATGTTACCCTGGGGCCGGAAATGAAGTCCACCGGCGAGGTTATGGGGGTGGACCACAGCTATCCCAGGGCTCTTTACAAGGCCCTGGTGGCTGCCGGGTACATCATCCCCGCCCAGGGCACCGTACTGGCCACCATTGCGGACAAGGACAAGGAGGAGGCCCTTCCGCTGATCAGGGGGATGACCGAAATAGGCTTTAAAATATGCGCCACCGGGGGCACGGCGGCCTATCTGAAGGGAAAGGGACTGCCTGTGGAGAGGGTTAATAAGGTGGGGGAGGGTTCTCCCAACATAGCCGACTTTATCCGGGCGGGTAAGATAAACATGGTTCTAAACACCCTGACTAGGGGCAAGGCCCCGGAGAGGGACGGGTTCCGTATACGGCGTGTGGCGGTGGAGTACGGGGTGCCCTGCCTGACGTCCCTGGATACGGCCTGGGCGCTGCTGGAAGTATTGACCTTTATAAAAAAAGGGGA
>JAMCWI010000169.1:0-1555 GCA_023481335.1 Bacillota bacterium
TCTCTTCCACGTCGGGGATGGTTCGAGCCGGAACCGCCGATGTCGGTTTGCAGAACGTGGGTCATGTCGAAGAAAATCGGCTCAAGCTGGTCGGTGACGGTACCCAGCATAACCAGGTCGCCGGTGGAGCCGTGCAGGTTCATCAGGCCGCTGCCGCGGTATTCCCACATGTCACAGACAGTCCTCAGATAATGGGTGTCGTAAAACTTGCTGGCGGGCTGGTTGATCCGCATGGTGTGGAAGTGGGCGACGGCGGGATATTGTTCCGCAAGGTCGGTATACCTGCCGATGACGCCACCGCCGTAACCCATGACCCCGACGATGCCGCCGTGCTTCCAGTGAGTCTCACCATGTTCGAAAGATGTCTGCAGCAGTCCGAGCAGGTCCTCAACCGCGTCAACGGCTACCATTAGCCTTTCCTGGCCGAGTTTTTTCCTGTGCAGGGCTTCCTGCTTGGCATCGGCCACAAAGCTCGGCCACGGCCCTTTTTCAAGTTCTTCCACGTCGGGGATGGAGTGCTTGACTTTAAATTTTTTGAGTTCCTCGTCCGTGTAGTTGTTCAGCTCCGCATCGGTGTAGATCCGCGTCTCCCGGTAGTCAACTTTTTGTATCGGTCTCTTCGGTTCAAAAGCCACTAGCAATACCTCCTTTTGTAAATAAACCTTAAAGCAAAAGACTTAAAAAATACCTGTCTCTTCTCCCCGAAACACACTAAAAACCACGCCAGGCGTTTTTAATATGTTTCTCTCCTGCCGACCATAACTTATCCTATTTCACCGGCTATGCTGTATTTCCTGCCGGCAGTATCACTTTCGACCTGTTTACCTCCCTTCCCTGGTTAATTAATTATGGTAGTCTTGAAGCAGCCTAAATCGATACTGCCACTGCCGCCGGGAATGCGCAAGAAGTCTAAGCGCTTTGCCTGACACCAAGTTTAACAGCGCTTAAAGCAATAGACAAGAAAAACGCCTATTATGCTATTCGCTGCTTTGCGCATTTTTCCTCCCTGGGAGGATTACTTTATTAAATTTCACTAAAAAATTAAACAATATATTCCTCTCGCTTTACTATTACTCTGCTATCGGGCCAGTAAAACTGCCATAAGTATTATCAGGCAAACCCCTTTTTTGACCCGCAAGCTTACGCCGGGGCTCATGTTCAGTAAGTTGGTACCGGTATGGGGAATTGCTTCCCGGAAAGAGCTTGTTACTATTTTAACTAATTAACCCTCATCTTGTCCAATACCATTTATATTCGGTCGTCAGACGTCAGTCGTGAGTCGTGAGTCGTCGGACTTGATGGAATTCGCATGGTCTTTCACCGTGCGGGACAATGCGTGTGTCCCCATTCCGCTGACGATTCAAAAAGCTGTTACGGGTAATTGTGTAACAGCTGGTAAACGTTTACTAACCCTTTATAAATTGGGGACATTCCTTCGCTGAAAAAGATCAACCACAAAACAAAATCACTTCAAACTGCATAAAAGCTATTGTTCAGCAAGAAAAACAACCAAGAAGGTGTGGGAATGGTGGATGGACGAAGGCAAAAAACCGCG